>CAYUNA010000448.1:0-4407 GCA_964445895.1 uncultured Saprospiraceae bacterium
CCTTATTTACAATTTTTATAAAACTGGTCTAATTGCTGATGAAAACTAATCAACATTTCTTCCGTAAAAAGTCCACCAGGCTGTTTTAGTACCTGTTGTGTATCAACAATTTTTTGAATCAAGTCAGGCGATATTTCAGCTTTATTGGCCAGCATCTTGACAAACTGCTCATCAATCGTTTTCGTTTGCATTTTATAATTGTCTCGCACATACGCGAGAAATAATTTTGCTTTATTATCTGCTAATTTTCGGGGATTATTTTGCACAAAATACATCCGTCCAATAGTCGAAATAAATTCTAAGGACGTATTTCGATTCGGCTCAATTACAGGTATCACCCGTTGTTGCCGCTTGGCGCGAAACAGTAAATAGAGCAGTCCCAAAACCAACGATAAATACCACGCCCAAGCCAATGCTGGTTGCGCTAAAACATATTTCAATGGGCCTTCACTTTCAAACGTTTTCTTTCCTTCAAACCAATTGTTTTGCTCATTTTCAAAAAACCAAACACGACTGCGTTGATCCCAATAGGTCTCACCTTCCTGCAAATGCGCAAAGCTGCGGTGAGCATATTCAAAGCCGTCCTCTTGTTTTAAAACAGAATTGGTGTATAAAATCGGATTGGTATGAAAATAAAAACTGCCTTCGCCGTAATCTACTTTTATAAAATTAACTAAACCACTATTCAGCGAACCTAAAGCGACTAAATGTTGGTTCTCCTCACAAAAAAAAGTTTCAGGAAAATGATGCCAGCGATAAAGAGTTGTATCAAATTCTTCTTCGTAAGTCAGTTGTAGTAAACTGTCACCCAAAGACAAATCAGGATGTTTTAAATTGAAATAAGCATTGGAATCCTGCACAACCGAATAGTAATCCCAATAAAATGCTCCACAATAATCTTCGAAAATTAACTGCATCAAGTCACTCGGCGGGGATTTGGAAGCGATGATAGCTTTGTTTCCTTTTTCGACAAATTTTACCAATGTACTTTCTCCTAAAGAATCCATGTACATGTTACCGCCGATGAAGATATAATTTGCTGGATGCTCTTCTTTTTCTAAAATATTGGAGATGCTATCTTTTAAAATAGTTACGCCATTTTCAGGAAAATATGCTTCCAATAATTTTAGCGATAAAAATGTTCCGAAAGGTCCTTTATTTTCTTCTTTATAGTCTTCCCGCCAATTAACCTGCTTTTTTGAACCACCAAAAAAATAAGCAAAGAAGACCGTCATCAGCAAGATGGCGAGACCGAAAAGGATGTATTTTTTGTTATCTTGCATTAAGAAAGCATGGTGTATTTTGGTTTTTATAATTATGAAGCGCAAGATAGTAAAATAAAATGGGTCTTAAATTTGACTGAATATATTTTTTTCAAAATCATTTTGGCACAATACTGAAAAATGTTTTTTCTTTTTTTATACCTTTGCGCATGGAACGAGAAAAAATTACTACCACCAAATTTTCAGGGGAAGGATTGACCTTCGACGATGTCCTTTTGCTCCCTGCTTACTCTGAAGTCCTTCCGCGCGAAGTTGACATTTCTTCACAATTAACAAGAGAAATACGAATAAATACGCCTATTGTTTCCGCAGCAATGGATACGGTTACCGACCATCGGTTAGCGATTGCGATTGCTCGTCAGGGAGGGATTGGTATCATCCATAAAAATATGACAATTGCTCAGCAAGCCGAACAGGTACGGAGTGTCAAGCGGTCAGAAAGTGGAATGATTATCGACCCAATCACCCTGCGTGTGGATGCGACTGTCAAAGATGCGCTGGATTTGATGAGGAAGTTTCGTATTGGCGGCATCCCAATTGTAGATGGACATAACAAATTAATTGGTATTCTCACCAATCGTGACTTGCGTTTCGAGCGTGGACTCGACCGTCCTGTGAAAGATTTGATGACTTCTGAAAATTTAGTTACTGCTTCCGTTGGTACAACTTTAGAACAGGCGGGCAAAATTTTACAAATTAATAAAATCGAAAAACTACCTGTCGTCGATGATGCTGGGTTTTTGGCGGGTTTGATTACTTATAAAGACATCATGAAGGTCAAGGATTATCCCAATTCTTGCAAAGATACTTACGGTCGTCTGGTTGTTGGGGCTGCCGTTGGGGTGACGAAAGACATGATGGAACGCATTGATGCACTCGTCAAAGTTGGTGTCGATGCGATTTGTATTGATACGGCGCACGGACATTCGCGTGGTGTATTGGAAGCAGTTAAAAATGCCAAAAGTGAATACTCTGATTTGCAAATCATTGGCGGAAATGTGGCAACTGGCGCAGGTGCAAAAGCGCTCGCAGATGCAGGTGCAGACGGTGTGAAAGTTGGCGTTGGGCCAGGGAGTATCTGTACGACTCGTATTGTAGCAGGTGTGGGTGTTCCACAACTTTCTGCTATCAACAATGCTTATAATGCACTAAAAGGCACTGGTGTTCCAGTTATTGGTGATGGCGGTATTCGTTACACGGGTGACATCGTGAAGGCATTGGCGGCGGGTGCAAGTACGATTATGGCTGGTGGCTTGTTTGCTGGTGTGGACGAAGCACCAGGTGAGACGGTTATCATGGCTGGTCGAAAGTTTAAAATTTATCGAGGAATGGGGTCTTTGGGAGCGATGGAATTGGGGTCAAAAGACCGTTATTTCCAAGATGTGGAAGACGATATTAAAAAATTAGTTCCCGAAGGTATCGAAGGTCGGGTGGCTTATAAAGGTACTGTTGCCGAAGTGATGGTACAATATATTGGAGGTTTGCGTGCAGGTATGGGATATTGTGGTGCGGGTACAATCGAAACATTGCAAAACGCACAATTTGTGCAAATTACAGGGTCGGGCATGCAGGAAAGTCATCCGCACGATATTACAATTACAAAAGAAGCCCCTAATTATAGTCGAGGCTAAATTTAATTTACAATTAGCAATTAGCAATGTGCAATTAGCAATTTTTGCACATTGCACATTGCTAATTGTTTGCTGTTTACTGCCGAAGAGCTTCTACTTCTTCTACTGTTTTCGCAATTCGTTCTCCCAGTATGCGATGTCCTGTCTCTGTTACCAATACATTGTCTTCAATGCGGATACCACCAAAATCACGGTAAGCATCGAGTTTTTCATAGTTGATAAATTCTGAGAATCTCTTGTCTTTTTGCCAGGTGTCAATCAATTCTGGAATAAAATAAATTCCTGGCTCGACGGTCAAAACGAAGCCCGTTTCTAACGCTCTACCCAATCGTAAATAGGCTGTCCCAAATAAATTACTTCTCTTAATTGTATCTGAATAACCCACAAAATCTTCGCCTAAATCTTCCATATCATGCACATCCAAACCAATCATGTGACCTAAACCATGTGGAAAAAATAGGGCATGTGCGCCTTGTTCGACCGCTGCATCTACATCACCTTTCATTAAGCCGAGGTCTTTCAAGCCGTTGGCGATAATTTTAGCTGCTCCAAGATGAATTTGTTGGTATGCCACACTTGGTTTCAACGCTGCAATTGAATCTTCTTCTGCTTTTAACACTATATTATATATGTCTCGTTGTTTGGATGTAAAAACTTTACTTACGGGAAACGTTCGAGTAATATCACCTGCATAACAAGACTTTGTTTGTCCACCAAAATCACCTAAAACCAAATCTCCGTTGTGTAGAATATTGCTATGATGGTGATTGTGAAGCGTTTGACCATCTTTGGACAGAATGACTGGATACGCCAAATTACCTTCTGTACTCACAGCGATTGCTTGCGCCAAACCCGCTAATTCTGCTTCTTTTTTACCTGCTTTTGCCCCGCGCATTACTGCATGGTGCATTGCTCGTGTGATGTTAACCGCTTTTTCCATCTCTACAATTTCTTCCGACGATTTGTAAGAACGTTGAGCGATAATGGCACGAATCAATGCCTCAGAAGCCTTTGACTTTTGTTGTTCTGCTGGGATATTTAGCCAATCTTGCAACCGCAATTTATTCTCAAAACGATAAGGCGGTAGAAAATGAACCTCACGCCCGTCTGCTACTGCTTTCTCAATCATTTCACTCAAATCAGCAAATGGCTTTGTTGACTGTACGCCTACTTTACGCGCCAATTCGCGCATGGTTGGCTGAGGTCCTTCCCAGACTACATCATCAATCGTTCGGTCGTTGCCAAATAGAATATCTTCGCCTGAATCCAAATCAATCACTGCTGCTAAACCCGCCTGATTGATACCAAAAAAATATAGGAAATTGCTGTCTTGCCGAAAATGGTAAGTATTCGCAAGGTAATTCATGCCAAGGTCATTATTCCCAAAAAGAAGAATCAGACCGTTGGAAACATCTTTTTTTAATTGGTTTCTACGGTTGGTGTAAGTAGATGCTGCAAACATTTTAAAATGGTTGAGGGCTCACGGCGTAATG
>CAYUNA010000449.1:0-4401 GCA_964445895.1 uncultured Saprospiraceae bacterium
AACAAGAGGAGTTTGAGGATGAAAAATGATTTTGCAAAAATCATTTTTCATCCTTAAGAACCACACCCGCATTGCCGCAGGCAACGCGCACTATTTTTTATTGGAGGTCGAAAATTTGCAATTTTCTTGCTCCTGATAAGTCAAACAAACTTTTGTTACACTGTACTATAGACTATTTTTCGCCTTTATAAAGCGTACATATACCTAACGTTAAAGCTTTACGAGTGGTATTTTTATAGCCTGTTTTTTTCATAATTGCTAAAAAATCCTCGCCATCAGGAAATGCTTGTACTGATTCGTATAGATACTCGTAAGCTTTCGGGTCTTTGGAGGTAATTTTACCGATATTGGGCAAAATGTATTTAAAATAGCCGTTGAAGACCTGTTTGAATGGAAAAATGGTCGGTCTTGAAAATTCCAGAACAACCAAATCACCTCCAGGTTTCAATACTCTCTTCATCTCCTGCAAACCCTTCTCCAAGTTTTCGTAATTTCTTACACCAAATGCAACGGTTGCCCCATCAAAAGTATTGTCATCAAAGGTCAAATTCTCTGAATCTCCCACGTGCATTTCGATGGTTTGGTCTTTACCTTGCTTTTTGATTTTCTTTTTACCAATTTCCAACATCTGTGGTGAAATATCAACACCCACAATACGGGTCGCGTTGGTCTGTTTAGCAATTTCTAAGGCTACGTCACCAGTCCCTGTTGCCATATCCAATACGACTTTAGGCTGCTTTTGGTTGAGTAGTTGTACCATTTTTTTTCGCCAAATCGTATCAATTCCCAAAGACAAAAAACGATTCAAAAAATCGTAATATGGTGCAATATTGTCAAACATATTGGAAACTTGCTTCTTTTTGCTGCCTTCCTGTTCGTAAGGTTTTACTACTTTTTCCATGATTGCTGTTTTTATAAAGAATTGATTACCAAGTCTTTATTAGATTTTTTAAAATAAAAAAATGACTATTTTAAAAATCAAGCCCAAATTTGCCGCAAAGATACTACGAAAGGGCTGATTATTTGAATTTTATACAGTTATTCGTTGATTAGGGGATTCGAAATTGTCATACAATCAATCTCGCCGCCGAACATTTTCTCGAAAAAAAACTTTTTACACAATGTAATAAGTTTCAAAAAAAATCGACCTATTTTGAAAGGTTGCATCTCGCCATAACAATTCGTCGTGAATTCAATAGAATTTATCGAAAAAGGTTCAGCTTAAGGCTCAGATTATAGAGAATCATCTTGATTTTGTCCAAAGATGAATGCTCCAGTAAATTTAGTAACCAAAATTTAACATTGTTTGGCTCGATTTTAATGCAACCTTTTAAGACTTTTGCTGTCTATTAAGGCTGAGAGCAAAATAATGTTCGTTAGTCGAAAAAAATGGAACTTTTGACGACCGAGGACGTTCTTTGTATCATCAAGCTAATATAGCTTTAACATTTAGCCAAATTATTACATAAGATGACCCGATTAAAAGAGCTTATTGCCAAGTCCTTTGCATGGATTTTGGTAGGGATGACCATAGCATGGAATCCTGTACTTGGAGAGACTTCTAAGCAGAGTATTTTTGATGTGATGAATCATACAGAGGTGCTGGAGTTGACGTTAGAGGCAAATATTAATGACTTGACCACCAATCGAAATACGGAGGAATATCAAGCTGGCTTTGTTCGTTTTGCTGATGGAGAGGAAATGGAGCAGGCATGGAAAATTAAGGTACGTCCACGTGGAAAGTACCGTCGCCGAATCTGTGAAATGCCACCGTTGAAGTTGAAATTTAAAAAAGCAGAATTAGAGATGGCTGGTTTGTCCAAATTCAATGATTTGAAATTAGTGACACATTGCGCAGAAAATAAAACGGATGCGAAAGAATGGTTGATGAAGGAATATTTGACTTATAAACTGTACAATGAATTGACGCCGAATAGCTTTCGGGTGCAGTTGGTGCGCATTACTTACATAGATATTCCGACGGGAGAAAAGACGAAGAATTGGGGATTTTTGATTGAAGATAAGGATCAGGTAGCTGACCGAATGGGGGCAGAGACTTGTGATTGCAATAATTTAGACAAGTCGCAACTAAATGTAAATTCGGAAGAGTTGATGACTGTTTTTCAATATATGATTGGAAACGAGGATTGGGATTTGACGATGGTACGAAATTTGAAAATGTTTAAGAAAGCAAACGGAGAAATTATTCCAGTGCCCTACGATTTTGATTTTGCTGGGATTGTCAATGCAGGTTATGCGATTCCAAATGCGAGTTACGGAATGTCAAAAGTTGTTGATCGTGCATATTTTGGAACATCGCAAATGGAGGAGGATTTGAGTGGAACGATGCGGTATTTGAAAATGAAAAGGAAGGACTTAATTTCAATTGTTAAAAACTTTAAGATCTTAAATGTTGCCAATCGTGCAACTATTGTAAACTATTTGGAGTCTTTCTATCAGACTGACGATTTTGTGAAAGTAGAAAAGCAATATCAAAAAGGTGTCAATACCGCGGCTAATAGAATTGCAAAGTAAGTTTTTCGGTAAAACCCTAAAATCAACGAACTAAGGAACGCGAACTAAATAACCTTCAAGAACCGAAGTTTATTTAATTCCCGTTCCTAAAAGATTTTTTTTTCATACTAATTCAATTTTGAGCATGGCTTCGGTCATGCTTTTTTTATTTAACTAATCCTTAGTGTAAAAATACACTTTCTTGATTCAATATTTAATTTACTTCCACTTTTTATCCCAACATTTAATTTTGGAACATTGATTATAAGAAATTTTAATTAGGATTGGTAAATGTTAATTTTACCATGTTTTTAACTTAACAAATTTTTATTCTGAATAACTTGACAAAGTGAACCAAATGGGTCTAAATTTGTCTTATAATTAATGAAAAACAAAACAATGTTTTATTTTCTTGTTTTGTTGAAAATGACCTTTACTCAATATAATTACTTAATAATTAAATTATGAAACGGATGATTAATCCATTTAGTAATGATTCTTTGTTCAAAATAGACAAATTTTATTTTGAAAAAGGATTGTTGTAGTTTGTTTAACTGTAAAATTTGATAACATGACAACTCTATTTAAAATCACACTTGCGCCCACCTTTTTACTTTTATTGGGATTGACCTTTTTTATCCCAACACACTCGTTTGCTCAATCGCAAAGCATTTTCGACGTAATGAATCACGAAGAAGTATTGGAAATGACGATTGAAGCCGACTTAGATTCGTTACAAAACAGTCGCCGATCAGATGATTATCAACAGGCGTACTTAACTTTTAAAGACAAAAATAAACACACTCAAAGTTGGAAAATGAAACTCCGAACCCGGGGTAAATACCGTCGAAGCATTTGTGAGATGCCACCACTGAAAATGAAATTTAAGAAAGCGGAATTAGCAGCAGCGGGGCTAAATGATTTTAATGATATGAAATTAGTGACGCATTGTGTAGAGGACAAAGCAGAGGCGAAAGCGTTATTGATGAAAGAATATTTGACCTATCAAATGTATGCTAAACTAACGGAGTATAGCTATCGAACTCAACTGGTTCGCATTACTTATAAAGATATAAAAACTGGTAGAAAATTTAAGAATTGGGGTTTTTTGATTGAAGACACCGCACAGTTAGCTTCGCGTATGGAAGCTGAAAAATGTGATTGTTGGGGTACGACTGATTTTGACTTTCATCATGGAACTTCTGAGATGGTCGCATTGTTTCAATACATGATTGGCAATGAAGATTTTATTATCAATGCACTAAAAAATGTAAAAACCTTTCGGAAAAACGGAAAGTTGATTCCTGTGCCGTATGATTTTGATTTTTCGGGTATCGTTAATGCCAGTTATGCTACTCCAAGTTCAACTTACGAATTGAAAACGGTGACAGACCGGGTATATTTAGGAAGTACCGAAAGTCTGACGCGATTGCACGGCATTAAGGCAATGTTTCATGCTAAAAAAGATGATTTTTATGGAGTAATTGATGATTTTAAAAGATTAAGTGTTGTAGAACGAGGAGAAATGAATAATTACTTGAGTGAATTTTTTTACAACATGGATAATTTGCAACTACCAATGGGGACTTCCCAAACATCTTTTAGCCAAAAAGTAATTGGTAAATGAAAGACAGATAATCATAAATAAAATTTAAGTTTCATATACAATTAGTGAGTAATTTTTAACTGACCCGCCACAATGGGGGTCAGTTTTTTCTCATTAAACGATTCTTAGTAAATGTACTGTAAAGTAAGTTTCTTTGCCTTTAAAACAAGAGGAGTTTGAGGATGAAAAATAATTTTGCAAAAATCATTTTTCATCCTCAAAAAAACCACCGGGGTTGTGTAAAAAGGTCGAAAAACGAATAGGTAGCAGATACCCGATAT
>CAYUNA010000450.1:0-4390 GCA_964445895.1 uncultured Saprospiraceae bacterium
AAAAGAAAATCGTGGTGCGGGCGGATAGAGAAAGGTTAAAGAACTGGATTATATTTGAAAATTTATAAAATTAATGACCAAGTCGAGATGTGTAATCGCAGGTATTAAGGGCTACGGTATGCACCTAAAAAACTACTTCTTAATTCTCTAAAACAATCGGAACATTTCGCGAAAAAGCCGTCTCAAACGACATGGTCGTATTCGTCCCCTCTACGCCATCAATTGCCAAAATTTTTTCATAAATAATATCCCTCAGATGCCGATTGTTGTGCGCAAATACTTTCGCCATCACAGCATATCTACCGGCAATATTGACACATTCTACGATTTCTGGAATTTTTGCTAATTCTTTTTCAACGCCTCTGTGTAGTTTGGCATCTGTCAACATAATTTGTACATACGCTGAAGTTTGGTAGCCGAGTAACCAAGGGTCGTATTCAAAAGTCGCTTTTTTCAAAATTCCCGTTTCTTTCAATTTTTTAATACGCTGATGCACCAAAGTATTGGACACTTTTAGATTTTTTGCAAGCTGTGTTAATGGAATTCGAGCGTCGGAAGTCAATTCGGTTAGAATTCTAATATCGATAGGGTCAAGTTGATTATTTTTCATGAAAAAATGATTTTTAAAATTTAAAATTGACACTAAATAGGGTGAATTTAAAAAATAATGACTTTGTGAGTGGTTTTTATTTGATAAATAATTTAAATCGCCGCAATTTTGCGTCAGATTTAAAACCTATAAAAACGAATTTGTTATGAATTTAACAGCTATTTTATCTGTAAGTTTAATCCTATTTTCAGTCATTGACATCATTGGTTCATTGCCTGTAATTATCAACATGAAAAAAGAAGGCGTTATTATAAAACCTTCATTAGCCACCTCCTCAGCGGGGCTAATCATGGTCGTATTTTTATTCTTTGGGGCTTCTATATTGGGAATGTTAGGCATCGAAGTGTCGTCTTTTGCGATGGCAGGCTCGTTGATTATCTTCTTCATTGGCTTAGAAATGACGCTCGGCATCCGTTTTTTCAGAGACCACCACGATGACGGTGGTACGGGCAGTATCGTCCCTATCGCGTTTCCATTATTGGCAGGTGCGGGTACGTTGACGACGATTATTTCGCTGAAAGCAGAATATGATACTTATAGCATTATGGCGGGAATTGCGATTAATTTATTAATCGTTTATTTGGTATTGCGGTCATCTGACTGGATGTCACGCAAAATTTCACCAGCCGTTTCTGCAACACTTCGAAAAGTTTTTGGCATTGTATTGATTGCAATCGCGATTCAGATGTTGCGGGAGAATATTTAGTCTTTATGAATGAGGTTGAGTGAGATTTAAATTCCGAAATTCTGTTCTGATTTTTATTTTAAAAAGGATAATTGTTGGTTATTTTTTTGTATGTTTAGTTAGCGAAATTTTTAGTGTAGTACATTATCTATCTTCTGTCCGTCCGCACCACTAATTTTTTTCTTTAGACCGAGCAAAAACTGGATTTTTTAAGAAAAATCCAGTTTTTGCTCGGTCTGTAAGAGTAATTCTCGTGGTGCGGGCGGACAAGGAATAGATATAGCACTTGAAGAAGTAAATCATATTAAGAAAAAATGGCAGTTCGAGTACTTTTTGATACAACCTCTAAAAGTAATATTTCGAGGAGCGTTCAAGCAAAAAAACTTTTTATACAACTCTATTTTGACTATTCTTTATCAAGAAATAATTAAATTTTTCTCGTTACTTAGCATTTTAAATAAACTAAAATGCGCAAACTGAAAAACTTTTTTAGACCTTATCTTCAGCACCTCGGAATATTACCAAGTAGAATAAATTTTCTGAAAATATTACCCAAAAATGCAATAGGTGCAGAACTTGGGGTTTTCCAAGGCGAATTATCAGAGTATTTAATCAAAATTGCTCAGCCAAAATTGTTGTATTTAGTTGACCCTTGGTGGGAAATACATGGTGATTTTTTCCCAAAATGGGCTAATGTTTATAATAATAATCAAAGATTGTCTACCAAACTGGCTTTTGAGCGCACACAATTAGCAGTAACGAGGGCTGGTGGTGAAGATGTTGTTGAATATATTGTTTCAGATGATATTCTGTTTTTAAAAAAACTCCCAAATAATCACCTTGATTGGGCTTACATAGACAGTACGCATCAATATCAGCAAACCGTGATGGAACTAAATGAATTAAATCGAATCATCAAACAAGAGGGCATTATTACAGGTCATGATTGGGAGCCAGAACCAACGCATAGGCATCATGGTGTCTATAAAGCTGTTCAGGAATTTTGCATGAAGGAAAATTGGCAGGTTATCAGAATCGATGCACAATTTACTCAATGGGCAATAAAAAGAAAATAATTTTAATGATATTATTGTTTTGCGTATCACAAAAAATACCGTCTTTTGCAATCAATCATCCTTGAGTATTTAATGATTTAAAAAAAGACTATGTCCAAAAGCCGCCGCTTACCTGCAGAATGGGAACCTCAATCTTTTATTCAAATCACTTTTCCACACGAAAATTCTGATTGGAAAGACCATTTACCTATTGTCATTCCTTGTTTTGTGAAAATTATTGAAACCATCTGTGAGTTTCAAAAAGTAGTTGTCGGTTGTCGAAATATGGACAAAGTGGCCCCACTGTTGAAACGTTGTCCAATGGAACGACTGAGTTTGGTAGAAGTCGATTCCAACGATACCTGGGCACGCGACCACTGTGGCATCACTATTTTTGAAAATGAAAAACCGGTCGTACTGGATTTTATGTTTAATGGTTGGGGGTTAAAATTTGCGGCAGATAAAGACAATTTGATTACGCAAAAATTATTTGCAAAAGCGGTCTACAATGCCGATAAATTGGTCAAAAGAGGTTTGGTTTTAGAAGGAGGCAGCATCGAAAGCGACGGAAATGGGACGATTTTAACTACTACGCAATGCTTATTGTCCCCCAATCGAAACCCGCATTTGAGTCAAAAAAAGATAGAGAAAAAACTCAAAAAATGGTTAGGCGCAAAACGCATTTTATGGCTTGAAAATGGACATCTGGCTGGCGATGACACAGATTCGCATATTGATACTTTGGTGCGTTTTTGCAATGAGACCACCATCGCTTATGTCGCTTGTACCGATGAATCAGACGAGCATTTTGCAGCCTTAAATGAAATGGTCAAAGAACTACGAAATTTCAAAACAGATGATGGCGACCCCTATAATTTAATTGCGCTACCTATGCCCGATGCGTGCTTTGACGCGGATGGTAACCGCCTGCCCGCAACGTATGCTAACTTTCTGATTGTCAATGGCGCAGTTCTTGTTCCAACCTACAATGTGCCACAAGATGAAGTCGCTTTATCGCAAATAAAGAAAGCTTTTCCAACTCGAAAAGTAATGGGAATTGATTGTAAGCCCTTAATTTTGCAGCATGGTTCATTGCATTGTGCTACGATGCAATTTCCGTAATTCGCAACTTAAAATATGAAATTAAAAGTAGGTCTCGTCCAGCAATCCTGCTCAGATAATCGAGACGAAAACATCGAGAAAAGTCTGAAAGCCATCAAGTTTTGTGCGTCGAAAGGTACCGAACTGGTGGTGTTACAAGAATTACATACTGACCGTTACTTTTGTCAAGTAGAGGATGTAGATAAATTTGAGTTAGGTGACCCAATTCCGGGGCCGATGACAGAGGTTTTTAGTGAAGCTGCCCGAAGAAATAATGTGGTATTGGTGTCCTCTCTTTTTGAAAAACGTGCCCCTGGTTTGTACCATAATACGGCGGTTGTTTTTGAAAAAGACGGTTCAATCGCAGGGAAATATCGCAAAATGCACATTCCTGATGACCCCGCTTATTACGAAAAATTCTTTTTTACGCCTGGTGATCTTGGTTTTGAACCCATTCAAACTTCCGTTGGCAAACTCGGTGTCCTCGTCTGTTGGGATCAATGGTATCCCGAAGCTGCTCGTTTGATGGCAATGGCTGGAGCGGAAATGTTGATTTATCCGACAGCGATTGGCTATGAATTTACGGATTCTGCTTTCGAGCAAAAACGTCAATTTGATGCCTGGCAAACCATTCAACGGAGTCATGCAGTAGCCAATGGACTTCCTGTAATTTCGGTCAATAGAGTAGGGCATGAGCCGGATTGGTCGGGTGCGACGGATGGAATTCAGTTTTGGGGACAAAGTTTTGTGGCAGGGCCGCAGGGCGAACTATTGTATTCAGCTTCTGACAAAAAGGAGGAAGCAACCGTGGTTGAAATTAGTAAAAAAAGAACGGAAGATGTCCGTCGAATTTGGCCCTTTTTTCGCGACCGTCGTATTGATGCGTACGGTGATTTAACCAAAAGATTTATAGATTAATTCGATTAGTAACTGATGTTA
>CAYUNA010000451.1:0-4390 GCA_964445895.1 uncultured Saprospiraceae bacterium
GAGTAGGTTCGTGCGGATAGAAACCGTATATAGAACAGCATTTAATTACTACGCGGCTTAAGTACCCGGACATATTTATTAGCGGTTTTTAGAACTAAAATTCCACGAATAAATATGTCCGAGTACTTAACTAAAATATGTTCGAACCTACTCATGTTTTTTTTTGAAAAAATGGTTCTATATGAGTTATTTAGAACTAAAAAAGTGCTTATTTTCAAAAAAAACGCACTATATTTTTTGAAGCATATAAATGTTGTGATTTTGTTGCTTCTCCTAATTCAACGTAAAATGAAGCAAACATTCCTTATCTGCCTACTATTTTCCTTCCCCTTTTTTGCGAAAGCTCAAGTAGGCTTATATGCAGGCAAAACGTTACTGCTCGTACCCAGTTTGACTTTTCAACCTCTCCCAAAAATAGAGAATACTTTTGATACTAAAGAAGAAAAAACGTTGCAAAATTTACAGCCAACCTGGTCTTTTTCGGAATCTAATGTTTATGACAATCACTTTGGTTTTTTCTGTAAAGTAGAAGTGAAATTAGATAAGGTGGCCAAAGTTCCGATGCGCTTTCGATTGGGGAGTATTGATTATGTGAATGGGTTGGAGGGGAAGTGAATAGCTACTTCAAATGAAATAAATTACCTACCCCCAATGTCCGATTAGTCGTAAATCCTTCCGCAAATTCCACTCCTAATGGTCTGCCAAAAACACGCCCGGAAGCGCGAATGTATTCAAAAAAGGCTTCCCCTGAAATTGGGGTCTGCGGTTCATCCTCATAACCCGCTACTTTTGGATTAAAAAACTGCGAGCTAAATGCTTGCATACATTCTAATTTCTTGTCCATAAACCCCGTAATGTCAACGACAAAATCAGGCTCAATTCGCTTATCCTGAATATAATGATAGACTGCTTTTGGTCGCCAATGTTCCTGTGGATTACCGGCTGCATCTTTTGTTTCAATACGTTTCAAACCGCTGTAAAAACAAGCATCTGCGCACAATTTGGCTGCTCGACCATGGTCAGGATGCCGGTCATCAATAGAATTAGCGAGAACAATTTCTGGTTGATATTTGCGAATAACAGCCACAATTTTTAGTAAATTGTCTTGGGTATATTGAAAAAAACCATCCGCCATCCTAAGGTTTTCTCGAAAAGAAACGCCCATAATGCTCGCTGAATCAGCAGCTTCTTTATCGCGAATATCTGCAGTACCTCGACTGCCCAGTTCGCCCCGGGTTAAATCTAACAAGCCCGCCGTTTTTCCGAGGGATAAGTGTTTGAGAATAGTGCCGCAGCAACTCAATTCAACGTCGTCTGGATGTACGCCAATGGCGAGCAGGTCAATTTTCATAGTTAGTAATGGGTGTTTTTAGCCTGTACTATTTAATTTTGATATAGCAAAGGTATAAATTTAATGTTTAAACTTTATTTTTAAAGTAGAAAAAAACAGTATCTTGTCGGCAAATATTTTAATCAGGAAAATGAACAATTGGGAATCTAAAAATGATTGACGCAGGTTCGTTGTTCAATACAGAAAGTGAGGCGGCTGGGGAAGCAGATTTTTATTTCAAATACAATCGGGTAAAACCTTAAATGATGAGACAGACAAAGAAAAAAATCGTCGTGTTAACGGGCGCAGGCATCAGTGCAGAAAGCGGAATCAATACTTTTCGAGACACGGGAGGTTTGTGGGAAGGGTTTGATGTGATGCAAGTCGCATCGATGGATGGATGGCGCAAAAACCGCGAGTTGGTGCTTAATTTTTACAATGACAGACGACGACAATTGAAGTCCGTAAAACCCAATATCGGGCACCATGCCCTGGTAGAATTAGAGGATGATTTTGAGGTCGTCATCATCACTCAAAACGTTGATGATTTACACGAACGGGCGGGTAGTTCCAGGATTATTCACCTGCATGGCGAATTGAAAAAGGTGCGCAGTACACTGGATGAACGCTTGATTTACGACTGGGAAGAGGACGTGAAAGTAGGTGACCGCTGTGAAAAAAATGCCCAATTGCGCCCGCACATCGTCTGGTTTGGCGAAATGGTGCCGATGCTGGAAGCGGCACAAGAGGAGATAATGACCGCTGATATTGTAATCATTGTGGGGACTTCGATGCAGGTTTATCCCGCTGCTGGTTTGGTGAGTTTTGCGCCAAAAGGAACGAAAGTTTATTTTGTAGACCCGAATCCGACGATTAACCATGAGCTGGATTTACAGAATAACCTGGAAGTTATTGGAGAGAAGGGTAGTGTTGGCGTGCCGATGGTGGTGGCGCGGATTAAGGGGGAGTTCTCTTGATAAAAATTCCCTAAATCTCTATCAAGTACTAACTGCCATAAAACCCCTTCAACCGTTCCCCCAAAGCCAAATTATCAAAATTCCCCTCAATAAATCCTCGCGCATGCTTCCCAACCTCATCCAATTCATTTTTATGCAAAACACAAAACTTAATTTCTTCCAAAAAAGCCGCTTTCGTATCCGCAATTAAAATCTCTTTCCGATGTTTGGCATCGATGCCTTCCATGCCTAAATTAGTCGTAACAACCACCCGATTCAACGCCATACCTTCCAGGATTTTCACCCGAATCCCACTACCCGAAAACAGTGGCACTACCATAATCGGATGTTGTCGAATAAAGTCAATCGCACTATCTACTTCGCCTTCAATCACCACGTTTTTATGGGTCTGCTGCAACAACCAATCAGGCGCGTGACGACCTGCAATGTGGAATTTTGCCGTTGGATATTTCTCCGCAACTATTGGCCAAACTTCCTCCAAAAACCACTGTACACCTTGCTGATTAGGCATCCAATCCAATGACCCGATAAAGGAAAAGGTTAGGTTGCTTTGGGTCAAAGTTGGTGTCGATTCATATTTTTTTAAATCAATCCCGACGGGAACAGAGATGCCTTCTCCCCGAAAGCCTAATTTTTGAAAATACGCCAAATCTTTCTCTGTAATCGCTACCAATTTGTCGTAATTTTTTAGCTGTTCAATTTCAAATTTTTTAAATGGTGTCAACTGTGATTGCAAGTACCATTTTTTTGGAAAAAAATTGGTGGTTTCTATTTGTCGTTCCCATATCTCAAACTCGACATTATGTGATCGCATGGCAATTTTTGCCTGAGAATGTTGTCGAATCACGGGAATATAGGGCGCCAATTGGACGGATTCTAATTGGACAACATCAAAATTTCCGTTTTGTAAAACCGTTGCTAATTTATTTGAAAATGCTTCCGTAATAAAGCGAGAAAGGATGAAAGACTCCCTGGAAAACAGGTTTTTGAAAGCTCCCCAGGGTGTAATGCGGTTGTCCACATCGACCGTGTGAATTCGGGAGTAGCCGTTAAAATTATCGGGTAAAGTTGCCAAATCTAAGTAGTGCTTCGTGGTATTCATCGTCAACAATTCCACCTCGCAGCCATTGTCTATCAACGACTTAGCAATGTAACTGACAGCAATAGAATAGCCGTCTTTTAGCGGATACGGAAAATGTTTGCTGAGTTGAAGGACTTTCATAAATGGCTGTTTATCAAAAAAATAGTCTTAAAAAAATTAGCGATTAATTTTAAAGAATTTCTTCCTCCGCTTCCGCCCAGGGCGGCGTGACGATGCAGTAAAATTCTAAATTCTCCTCACCCGTATTTTCCACCGATTGTAACGCATTTTTGGGCACTACAAACACACTACCTTTTTCAATCTCGAAGCTTTCCTTTTCGACGTGAACTTTACCTTTTCCAGCAATTATGGTGTAGGTTTCTTCACTTTTGGTCAGCCGGTGGGGTAAGGAAGTCGCGCCCGGTGGCAAGTACGCGTGTGCAAGACTAAAGGGTAAATCATCATCTCCGTTTTTTGGGTGAAGGACTTCTTTTAAAACTGTTTTATCGGCTGCAACAAAGGTTTTAACTTTGCTTAAGTTTTTGATTGTCAATGTATTGTGTTTTTATTGTTCTTGTGCAAATCTCTATTTGACCCGACAAAAAATATTATTGATAATATGATTCTTTCTTCCAATAGGGCGTATTCATTTTTAGATGAAAAGCCTTTTTTGAAAACTTCAATAAATTCAGGTATTCTTTTCGATTGGCATCCGAAATTTGTCGTTTTCGTTTCAAATACTGTCGAAAAGCATCGGACAAAGATAGTAAAGCTTCACCTTCTTCCAACTCAAAATAGTGTCATGTGCTTAGGTGCGCAATAATAAGGTTTTTGCATCCAAACTATAGCGAACGTCTGTATATTCTACTCTGATTAGCAACTCCAGCACTTTTGTATACTGCTTGGTAAAATAATATTTATTGAAATTTTGACGGTGTATCAAATGTAAAAGGGTTTTCTCATAAAAAATATTATCAGCTGCGGAGCAGGAAAATCCAAGCA
>CAYUNA010000452.1:0-4377 GCA_964445895.1 uncultured Saprospiraceae bacterium
AATTTTCTCCCTCCTGAAAAGTCAAATAAACTTTTGTTACACTGTAGTAATCAATAATTTGCCTATTCGATGTAAGCACCCGGACATAATTAATTACTACGAGCACTTACTTTAATGTGCCAACCAACTTTTATAGTACTTACCATCATCTAACTTCAAGGCATCTTCTGTGATTTGCAATGGTTTAAAAGTATCAATCATTACCGCTAATTCTCCTGTTTCTTTTTTGCCAATACTGCGTTCGTATGCTCCTGGATGCGGGCCGTGTGGAATGCCTCCTGGGTGCAGCGTCATATAACCTTGATCAATGTCATTTCGGCTCATAAAATCACCATCAACATAGTACAACATTTCGTCAGAATCAATATTAGAATGGTTATACGGGGCTGGAATGGCTTGCGGATGATAGTCGTACATACGCGGGCAAAAGCTACAAATCACAAAGGTTTTCGTTTCAAAAGTCTGGTGAACCGGTGGCGGCTGATGCACTCGACCTGTAATCGGTTCAAAATTGTGAATCGAAAACCCATACGGAAAATTATAGCCATCCCACCCCACGACATCAAATGGATGCGAGGCATAAACCAACGTATGCAACATCCCTTGTTTTTTAATTTTCATCACAAAATCACCCGCTTCATCATGTGTCTCCAAGTTTTCTGGCAACTTATAATCGCGCTCACAAAACGGCGAATGTTCGAGCAATTGCCCAAACCAGTTTCGATAGCGTTTTGGTGTATAAATAGGTTGAAGTGATTCGGCGTATAAAATTCGATTATCCTCGGTATCAAACTCGATTTGGTAAATCATTCCCCGCGGAATAATCAAGTAATCCCCGTATTCAAATTGGATATTGCCCACCAATGTTCGCAGTGTTCCCGTTCCTTTATGAATAAAAAGCATTTCATCTGCATCGGCATTTTTATAAAAATATTCTGTCAAAGATTGGCGTGGAGCCGCTACACCAATGTGAATATCGCTATTGACTAATAACGGTACTCGCGCTTCTAAAAAATCATCTTTTGGCGGGGCATTGAAGCCAATTAATTTTCGGGCGTGCATATTTTTAGCTACCGCAACTTTTGGTGAAACATCCACCGAGCTTACAATTTCTTTGACTTTCGTTGGTCGCTGAACGTGATAGAGTAGCGACGACATTCCGTCAAATCCAATCGTTCCAAATAGCTGTTCATAATACAAGTTGCCATCTGGTTTTCGAAATTGTGTATGGCGTTTTGGTGGTATTTTTCCAAGTTTATGGTAAATAGGCATAAGGCTATATTTTATGATGTGTTCAAGTGTTGGTGTTTGAGGGACAAAAATAGAATAAAATTAGCAAGAAGGCTGCTTCATTTTTTTCTAAAAAACACACAAATAGGATTTTTATAAAAAAACAGCGCACGCGAAATTCTGTTCAAAAGAATGAGCTATTCAATTTTTTAGAACCCCGCGTGCGCCATTAATCGTCACCCGTCTGCCGTTACCTGTCTTTATTCTCCAAGTTCAAAACGCAATCCTACATACCCCATCGCCCCTGTAATCGGCGCATAGACTTGAGTTGCATTAAAAAACTCGCCAAACGGATTATCAGCATCAATTATTGGTTGCGTTTGGGTGTAATTGGTTAGGTTTTCACCACCAATATAAATTTCCCACTTGTCAAATTTACGCGTCACTTGTCCGCCTAAGGTTGCGTAAGCAGGTGATTGACCATCGTGATATACAATGAATTCTGGAGCGTATTGTTCGTTGTCAGGAAAATTCATTCTACCAACCAACTGTAGATTGGTGTGAATAGACCACTTCTCATCTTTCGTTTCATAACCCAGCGTCACCAGTCCACGATGCTTTGCCAAAAGTGGCATTTCGTGATAGCCATGCCGAGAATTCATCCAGACATCGTTGAGTTTATACGCAAACTTTACATCCAAACCATCAATAACTTCTTGTGACCAAACTGCTAAAAAGCTATTGGAAAATGACTTGCCATTTAAATTATATGCTAAAATTCGATTGGGGTCATGCTGACGGTCGATGATGATTTGGTTGTTGAAATCTGTGCGAAAAGCATCTAATGCGATGCTTCCTTCTCTGCCACCAAGGACGAATTTTTGCGTATAATTAACGCCAAAATTCCACGCATCCTCCATATCCAAGTCACCATCCACTACAAACGGACGACCACTTGCTAATAAACTGACATTTTCTGCTACGGCGTTCGCTGTCCGAAATCCGCGACCTGCCGAAAATCGAATGATGCTTTTTTCGGAAAAGTTATATTTCAAATTAGCACGTGGAGTATACAACCAGCCAAATAAATTATGTTTATCCACTCGCATTCCTAAAATTAATCCAAAACCTTCCAGCAATGATTTTTTATCTGCTTCTTCTTCTGTCTTTGGATGGTTTTCTGGTTTTTGACTAAATGAATATTCTACAAAAACACCTGGAACACTCTCTGTGCGGCTTGCATCAAAATCATCCAATTGTTCGTCGTAATTATCGTATAAATAGCTACCTCCCATATTGAATTTATGGTCAGTATTGCCAATATAAGTTGAGTAGATTAAGTTGGCGTACGCATTTTTTTGGACACCAGAGTGAAAACGATTTCCATAGTAAGAATCCAGCTGATGCCAAGAAGCATTGGTGATAAAGCCCAGCGTATTGTTCAAATCTTTAAAACCCAGATAGCCCATTTTTCCAAACACCTCTACACGGTCATGGTCTTGACGAATGTTATAAACGGGGGCTGCTGCGGGTAATTTATCGGCAATTTGCCCTGAAGTATGTCGGTCGCGTAACGCATGAACATTGAATTGTGCTCGAAATAATTCTCCCCGATAAAACAATCGAAACATTCCATCCAACAAATCGGTCTGCGGCGTATCGTAAAAATTATCGTTATTGCCGTCCAAATTATTTTCCATTTTGCTGGTATGTAGTAACGTCCCTGCACTCCATTTATCGTTGATTTTTTTATTTAAATGCACATTTATTTCACCTCTTCCAAAAGTTGAACCATACAAATTTATAAATAAAGGCTTATCTTGAAACGGTTTTACCAACTCTGAGTTAATTTGCCCGGCAATCGCTTGATACCCATTTTGAACAGTACTTGTTCCTTTTGAAATTTGAATAGAAGATAACCACGTTCCTGGAATGTATTCCATTGCAAACGGACTTCCCAAGCCACCCATCGACGGACGATTTTCTACCATCAATTGGGTATAAGTGCCTCGCAACCCCAATAAATGAATTTCACGTGCACCTGTCACAGCATCGGTATAACCGACATCTACTGCGCCATTAGTGCTAAAACTTTCTGCGAGATTGCAACAAGCGGCTTTTCGCAATTCACCACTTCCAATCGTTTCCAAATTAATCGGATTAAGCATAGAAACATAGTTGTCTTGAATCTTTGCTGCGACCTCAATTTCCATTAGCTCATATAACCCTTCCAAAACAATATAAACGGTATCTTGTCCTGCTTCTACTTCTATAAACATCGGGTCGTAACCCACATAATCAACTAACACATTCGCATTTTCTTCTTTTTTAGGCAATTCAAAATGCCCATTTTCATCAGCTACTGTGCCATAATCTGCACCTTGCCAAATGACGGTTGCGCCAAAAAGTGGTTCGTCTTTATCATTCGTAATGATGCCCAGAAAGTTTTGACTCTGCATCGGCAGATATATAAATAGGGCGAAGATGCCCAGGAAAATATTCTTTTTCATGTTCGAGATTTCTGACTTGCAAAGTTGCTCAAACTTTGTAAGTCTTTATTTCCAATAAAATTAAACTAAAAATCAGGACAGACTTGTCCCTAAGAGAGGAGAGTTATACAAATTGTGGTGGTTGCCAAATACCTGTCGGAAACATAATGCCGTGCATTTGTGATGTCAATTGTGGAGTCGTTTTAGCCAAAGGAGGAAACTCAGTGTCTACCAAAGTCATCGCAAAAGTAGGAATAAAGACATGACCACAGCATGAACAGACACAAGATGAACCACAATTGTCTCCACAACTATCTCCGCAATGGTTAGAAGCCTCTTTTTCCGAACCCGCTACCGTAATTTCAGTTTTTTCGCCATCTTTTTTGTCACAGCAAGAGCCACCTGCACTTCCGATAGGCAGAAAGGTCAACACCAAAAAATAAATGGTAAATATGCGGATGAAATTTTTCACAATACAAATATAAAATAAATCCTGTATTTATTTAGAAACTTTGGGGTTCTAAACATCTTATTTGAAAGTAAATAGACAAAAATGATACCTGAATGGTTATGGTGAGTAGTGTTTATTGAAAATACAAAAGTTTTAGAAACTTTTGTATTGTGGTCGTGCGTTCTGTCATATTAGAATTAGTGCCCT
>CAYUNA010000453.1:0-4369 GCA_964445895.1 uncultured Saprospiraceae bacterium
AGAATGTCAATTTATTTATTTCGCGTTCCTAATAGACTTTATGAAGGATTCTGCTTTCTATTGCTAAACCCAGGCAATTCCCTTTTTTAATAAACTTAAGGTTTGCGCTTCTCGGCTATCGGCTTCGGGTTGAAAATTATAAACCCAACGTGCCATTGGTGGCATACTCATCAAAATGGATTCGGTACGACCATTGGTATCGAGTCCAAATTTTGTGCCTTTATCCCACACCAAATTAAACTCTACATATCGACCACGCCGCATAAATTGCCAATCTTTTTCCTGTTCGGTAAATGGCAAGTCCTTATTTTTTGCCATCAAATGCGTATAAATTGGCACAAAGGATTCGCCTACTTCCTGTACGAACTCAAACCGTTTTTGTTTAGAAATATCATCAGTTTCTTGCAATCGGTCAAAGAAAATACCGCCAATGCCCCGTGTTTCCTGTCGATGTTTGACATAAAAATAGTCATCTGCCCATTTCTTAAATTTTGGATAATAATCTAAATGGTGATGATCACACGCTGTTTTTAAACTATTGTGAAAAAATCGAGCATCTTCTTCAACTACATAATGTGGCGTCAAATCAATCCCTCCACCAAACCAAAAAGTACCGTTGCTCATTTCAAAGTAACGGACATTCATGTGAATAATCGGTACATTCGGATTATGTGGATGTAACACTATTGATACACCCGTTGCATAAAATTCTGCTTTAGGTAAATTTAGCGCTGTCAATATTTTTTCGGGTAAATCACCATGTACTGCCGACCAATTCACACCTCCCTTTTCAATCACCTGACCTTCAATTACTCGCGACCGACCACCACCGCCACCTGCTCGCTGCCATTGGTCCTCTTTGAATTTCCCGGTTCCATCAGCCATTTCAAGTGACTGACAAATGTTGTCTTGCAATTTTTTAAAATACTCGGTAATCTGCTCTTTTGTTGGCATTTGTATACTAATTTTTAGGCAGCAAAGTTGAGATTAATTTGTTATTCAATTATCATATAACAATCAAAATTAGATTTTAAATACAAACGCCTTGAAAAAATTACATTAAATTTTTATTTAATAAGATATTTGTTATCTTTGCTTTCAATCTTTATAAGCACAACTTTATTTATCATATTTAATATTATTTCCAAAAAAGTATCAGCTGCAAAGGACTACAGAAAACTTCATCATTTATTTTCAAGCTAAAGTTAATTGTTAAGATAGGCAGAGAGTAATATAACACATTTCATTTACTCATGAACAACACAAAATAACCTCCTTTTGGCGAATATCCAAAAAGGATTGTTCTATTGTTTTTTATTTTTTAAAGAAATGAGGTTGTCTCTCATGCCTGAAACACTATTTTCTATCAGGGACGCATGGTGAGTCTTTATCTTACCAGACACTATTTTATTTGAGTGAAATCGGCGCTTTTTGCAAATAATCCAACTGAAATCGACTCAAAATTATTGACATCAATCCCCTCACATTTATTTGTGACTTGCGTCCCTGAATTTTTCTTTTCTCCTTCTTTTTCAATATTTTATTACCTTCGGATTTTTTTAGTTGATTAATCGATTACTAAGGATTGTTTAAACTGACTTCTACAATGCGAAAAATATCTGCTGACTGGGTTTTTCCCGTAAGTGCTCCCCCAATTGAGAACGGTGTAATTACCGTTGATGATGATGGCAAAATTTTAAAAATTGACCACCGCGACCAACACGTTGAGTCTGGTCTGGAACTGTATTCTGGTGTACTCGTTCCTGGTTTTGTTAATACACATTGCCACCTTGAATTGTCGCATATGATAGGCGTGGCGCCGACGGGTACGGGTTTGTTGCCCTTTTTAAAAACAGTAGTCAATCACCGTGAAGTTGCTCCAAAAGATATTCAAAAAGCAATAAAAAAAGGCGACCGCGATATGTATAAAAATGGGGTGGTTGCTGTTGGTGACATCTCTAACAAACTGGATACAGCAGACACCAAATCCGACAGTCCTATTCGATATTATACTTTCGTCGAAATGTTCGATTTCTTGCAAGAAGATTGGGCACAAAAAACTTTCAACGATTATTCTATCGTTTATAATGGCCAAAGTAATAAAAATGGCAATCGAAAAAGTGTTGTACCGCATGCACCGTACACGGTCTCTAAAAATTTATTTGGCTTACTAAAAGATGTCCACGAAAATGACACCGATTGCACCATCAGCATTCACAACCAGGAAACCGTGCATGAGGATAATTTTTTCTTATCCAAAACGGGTGATTTTCTAAAATTTTACGAAGCCTTCCAAATTGGTATTGACGCATTTAAACCTAACAAAAAAACTTCGATTCACTACGCCATCGAACACATGAATCCGAAGCACCGCACGCTTTTCGTTCACAATACGATGACGACGCCCGTGGATATTCAAGCAGCGCACGCATGGAGCAAAAATGTGTATTGGGCTACCTGCCCAAATGCCAATTTATACATCGAAAACAGAATGCCGAACTATCAATTTTTTATTGACAATCAAGCCCGAATGACGATTGGAACAGATAGTTTGACTTCTAACTGGCAACTCAGTATTCTTGAAGAAATGAAAACCATTGCCAAATTTCAATCCTATATTCCATTTGAAATGATGCTAAAATGGGCAACCTTAAATGGCGCACAAGCATTGGGATTTGATAAGGAAATTGGTAGTTTTGAGATTGGAAAAACACCAGGTATTAATTTGTTGAATTTAAAAGCAGATTTGAAAATTTCTGAAAAAACGAAGGTAAAGAGAATCAGTTGACGGTGGGTTCAAAATTTTAAACATACTCGAAGATTCCGTCTGCTGGCAACCGTTAAAGCACCGCTTCTTTAGCCGCCCGCATCGGAATTCCGATACATTTCTTTTCCATATAGTCCATCATTTTTTCAAACAATTGACGGGTATCAGCATCCAAATTGGCGAGGTCATTCTGAAAAACTTCGTTGAGTGCTTTTTGTTTAACTGCTTTAATTTCGGCAGGAACACGAGACATCGCACGAGCGATTTGACGGTGTTGGTACGTCTCTTGGAATTTTAAAATTTGTTGGTCAATTAGTTCGTTGGCTTTGGTAATTTCTAATTTTCTATAATTATGGTTTTCGTGCGCCAATGCTTTTAACCCTTCAATTTCAATATATTTAACAGGAAAGCTTTCCACCACCTTTTCACTCACATTATAAGGAATCGACAAATCAATCACTAACTTTTCTTCAACCTCTCCTTGCAACAATTGCTGATACAATTCTGGTGAAATAATCGACTTCGTAGACCCCGTACAGACGATTAGACAATCAAAACCATTTTTAAAATTGGGCAGTTCAGACAGCACATGCGCCTCAGCGTCCATGATACTCGCTACCTGCTTCGCCTTATTCAGGGTGCGGTTAAAAACGGTAATATTTGGAAAGCTCATTTTCTTCAAAAATTTCGCAACCAACCGATTCGTCTGCCCTGCACCGACCATTAAAATTCGCGCATTTTTTGGTAAATGAGCTTCTCTCAATTTTTGTACTGCCAACGAGACTATCGACACGGGTTTTTCTCCAATCTTCGTCTGCGCATACACCTCTTTACCCGATTCTATCGCCAACCGAAAAGCTAACCGTAAATTGTCACCCGTCAATTTCCACGCAGCACAGCGGTCGTAAGACTCTCGCAATTGCCGCAATATTTCGCGCTCCCCTACCACCATCGAATCAATAGACGCCGCCACTTGCAATAAGTGTTTTAACGCATCATCACCTTGAAAATGCTTGATTTTGCTGCCGATTTGATCATAAACAATCAAAGGATTCACTTCTTGAAAAAATTCTCGTTGAAAAGTTTCATCCAAAATTTTATCAGAATACACGACATACATCACGCGGTTGCAAGTTGCCAAATAGAACAATTCTTCCAACTCAAATTGCGTCTTCAAATGCTCCAAACGTCCTCGTAATACTTCCCCTTCAGCATCTGGGATGACGAACTTTCCGATATTTTCCAAACTCGTTTGGCGGTGCGTTATCGCTAATATTTGGTAGTATTGAACCATAAATCTTGGTAGGGCTTCTGCAAAAAATTTAGTAACAGATACCTAACGGCAAAATTAATTGATGCGTCTTTTCTATCTGTCATAGTACTATCAAATCTTTTAAAATCATATGAATCTTACTGTCAAATGTCTTGTAAGTGCCGAGTAGTAATTAATTCGGTAAAATTTTTAGACAAGATTTTTTCGATAGTTTTTCTTTAAAAATTCTTTAATAGCCGTTGTTATAGGGTATTTCGTGGCGAAAATCTTTAACTCATTATCTAATATTCGAACCGCCACGAGGGGATTCTCAAGGGAGAAGCAATTT
The DNA here is from genome assembly GCA_964445895.1 of uncultured Saprospiraceae bacterium. GTDB lineage: Bacteria > Bacteroidota > Bacteroidia > Chitinophagales > Saprospiraceae > CAYUNA01. The sequence goes on from CAYUNA010000453.1 coordinate 4,369, forward strand.
T
>CAYUNA010000454.1:0-4362 GCA_964445895.1 uncultured Saprospiraceae bacterium
TTTTTTTTGAAGAAACTTTTTACACCCTGTACTTACTTTATCGACACAAAAATGCCGCACAAGATTAAATCCTGTGCGGCAAAGTTAGCAAAATGAGCGAATCGCCCAACTGCTATTTATATTTGCTTGTCAAAATAAGTTTCCCTTCTTTTAACAATTTAGTTTAGTTATGAATTTAAGTTACACAAATCGGCTGATCAACCAGTATTTCTAATCAAGAAAACCAAGTAATCATTGAATAAGTCGCTCGCTTACAAACGAATAACTCATCAACGAATAATTAATTTACTGCAATTGAATCTTATGGTCTTCCACCAATTTTCGAATATTAATCAACGCATACCGCATTCGACCCAAAGCCGTATTGATACTCACACGCGTCAATTTTGAAATCTCTTTAAAACTCATATCTGCATAGTGACGCAAAATAACGACCTCGCGTTGTTCGGGAGGCAACATGTCCACTAAATTACGGATTTTTTGATGCGTTTGACTCTTAATCATCATCTGCTCAGCATTGTCTTCTTTAGAACTCAAAACATCAAAAATGTCGAAAGTATCAGTTGGTTGTACTTTTGGACGGCGTTTGTTTCGGCGGAAGTAATCAACACACAAATTGTAAGAAATACGCATAGCCCATTGCACGAACTTCCCTTCGTGGTTGTATTTTCCTTTACGTAAGGTGTCAATGATTTTAATGAAAACCTCCTGGAAAATATCCTGTGCAAGGCTGTCATCTTTGACAAACAAATAAATAGTGGTATAAATTTTTTGTTGGTGGCGGCTTAATAACTCTTCAAAAGACTTTTCGTCTCCTCCTAAGTATGAAGCAATCAATTCCTTATCAGTCAGCGTTGGCTGATTATTAAGTGGTGTAACAAGCATAACTAAACCATTTTAATAGTTAAAAAAATATGTCCAAATTAGATTTAGTGTAAATGTTACTGCTTATATACTATGAGTTTGTTGAAAAAATGAATTCCAGAATATTCTGGAAAGAAAGGATGTTGATAGATTTAATTCAATTATGAAGCCAAATTAGTTGTTTTTGTGTCAGCTATTCTAATTTTTGGTCGATTTTAACAAAAATTTTATAATTTAGATAAAACTTTTGAACAATAATTGGCCTAAGGAACGCGAAGTAAATAACTTAACATTCTTGAGAGGATATTTTGCTCTCATTTTTCACTTTGAAAATGCTCATTATATCAACATAAATCGCAGTTTCAAAGTAAAAACTAAGACCAAACTTTCTCTCTCAAGAATGTCAATTTATTTATTTCGCGTTCCTAAGCTGTCGCAAAGTAAAGCTCTTTTTGACTTAATTACAAATTTCTTGTATTCTTTTTTTTATAAAATGAGTAAACAGGCTTTCAATCAATATTTACAAACAGTTTACGCATCTTACATTTAAAAAATACTCTTCATAATGTAATTATTTCAAAATTAAATTTCGTTTTCACTAAAGGCTTTGCTTAATAGACGCAAATAAGATGGTCTCCCCCTACGTTAAATTTTATTTTTTTTATTTTTTTCATTTTTCACAAAAAAAAAGCGTATCAGTAATTCCTTCACTGATACACTTTTCATAAAAAAACAGAGCAATGCTCTAAATATTTTTTACAGAGTTACGCTCCAAAAGCGTATCTTTTAGTTCTTTCAACATATCATATTGATGTGGCAAAACTTTCTTCAATGCTTCTTTTACCGCCACAAATGTGCCTTTTTCTAACATATCTGGCACCATCTGCTTTACTGTATCTTTGGCAAAAACCAAATCTTCTCTCACCATAGATTTTAAAGATGGAATGTCGTGCCAATCGCCTTCTACTGCAAATCCATCTTCAGCGGTGCCTTCCCGTGCTTCCAGATGAATCATGGTGTCTTCATCACATTCTGGACAAGCTGCAGATTCTCCTTTAGGAAAATTGAGCTCATTGCCAGTTTTGTCTTGGTCAAGCACAAATACTTCCAAGCCTTTTTCAGCATACCTATATAATATTAGACTAGCTTGCTTAATTGTTGCCATTTTTAGCTAATTTTTATTATGTGTAAAACGGAGAATGAGTAAAAAGGTTTTCAGAAAAAAAAGTAGATTGCAAATAACGCTATTTTTCTTTGCTTTTCTGAATTTTAAAATAAAGAGTACAGCGATGTTTAACGCACTTTTTACACACTCAAACATCTGACAATCAAATATTTAAACTCAAAACAACTACAATGTTTAAGCACATAAAAAAAGGGTTGAAATCAATTATGTTTTCAACCCTTCTTTGTTTTTCTAAAAAAGCCGCTTACTTAACTGCAATTTTTTTAGAAAGAAACTTCGTGTAAGACCGCAATTCTACGGTATATTCTCCCTTTGGAAAAGTACTACAATCCAATTCATAAATTGAATTCACCGGCAAATCAATCACGTCTTCTTTAACAACAACTTCCCCAACTTTATTCATCACGATAATTTCGCTCAAATTTAAGTTGATGGTTTCGAAGTCAATAAAATAAGTATGATTTTCTTCATCGTGAAAAAACGACCAATTGTCGTCGGAGGAGGGAGTAAGCGTTGTGGTTGAGGAGGTTAAATTAGCTTCATTAGAAGCTGTCTGTGCTGAAAGCGTTGTGCCGAAACAAGAAAACGCAATCAAGCATCCAAGTAAAAATCTACGCTGCATGATTTAACAGTTTAAAAGTGTGTTCAAAGGATAGTTAAAGAATTTAGTGAATTCGCGACCAAATGCAAAACGCTTTTTGGAAAGTGTTATTGTATTAAGTCAGATTTTAATTAGGTGAAATAGAATTTTTTATATTGATTGGCCTCGTGTGTGTTGCTTTGATGTTCCAAAGTTACAAAAGATATTTGAATTTTTTGAGGTGACCTTTTACATATAACCAAAAATCATCATTTTTGTTCAATTTCCGTCACTAAAATGTCACGAATACTACCATAAATAACGGGTTTTGAGTCCAAAAAGTCGGCTAATTGTCTCCACTCTGCTTTTTCAATATTTTCTTCCAACTGCGGCGTCAAATCCGTTTCTTTGGTCGTCATCCGATACCAATATGTCGGTTTAAGAACTCTTTTGCCCTTCCGATTTTTATACGTATGAAGGGAGGTGGTCAAAAAATCGCCTAATTCAAGCGTTTGGATGCCTGTTTCTTCTTGTACTTCGCGTACTGCGGCTTCCTCCCGACTCTCTCCTTTGTCGATTTTTCCTTTAGGCAAATCCCAAGAATCAAGCCGAAAAATCAATAAAGCCTCGTTTTTTTCATTGTAAACTACCCCTCCTGCCGCTTCTACGATTTTGTAATGAGACCAAAAGTCATCCACGAGTTGTTGATAATCATTCGCATATAAAACTATCGAATCGTAATGCGAAGAACTTTCCAGCATATTTGCGTAGTTCAATAAACTTTTCTTTTTACCCCGATATTGAGCAATTAAATTTTGCGCATCCCCAGAGAAATCAGACATTTCTTGTTGATCCACCAAAAAAAGTGGCGTATCATTGATATAGATTTTGTACATTTGCGTCGTTTTTTTAAAGGCGGTGAACGGCAGACGGTGGACGGCAGACGACGAATCAGCAAACATTTTAAAAATGAGCACATAAAATGCTATTTATCAGCATTTTATAAAATCAGTTTTTAAATTTAAATCCTGATAATTTTCGCGTGCCAACCGTCTACCGTCTGCCGTCAACCGTCAACCGTTGATATGAATTTAGCATCAGAGGTAGCCAAAAGGCTGCTGCAAATAAAGGCAATAAAATTAAGTCCACAAAACCCATTTACCTGGGCATCGGGCATTAAATCGCCAATTTATTGCGACAATCGAATCGTTTTATCCTATCCTGAAGCTCGTGAAGTTGTGAAAGCTGGATTGGTAGAAAAGTCGAAGGAATATGGTGACTTTGATGTAATTGCGGGTGTTGCAACAGCAGGAATTGCACACGGCATGATGTTGGCAGATGTTTTGGACAAGCCTTTTATTTATGTGAGAGGTTCGGCTAAAGGACACGGACGGCAAAACTTGATTGAAGGTGAATTACCACAAGAAAAATCTGTTTTAGTCATCGAAGATTTGATTTCTACCGGCGGAAGTTCTATCAAAGCAATTGAAGCTTTGCGAGACAATGGAGCAAATGTAGTTGGCTGCATGGCTATTTTTACTTATGGTTTCCAAAAGGCGGTTGATGCCTTTTCGAAAGCAAATTGTAAATTTAGCACACTATCCAATTATGACGCACTAATTAAGGAAGCCATCAAAAGTCAATATATTACGCAAGCAGATATGGACTTTTTAGTCAGTTGGCGAGCAGAAGTTGGCTCAAAATAATTTTTATTATAACAAGAGACTTGTTT
>CAYUNA010000455.1:0-4362 GCA_964445895.1 uncultured Saprospiraceae bacterium
AAATGTTCCACCTGGAACAATCGCATATTCAAAGTCATTTAGGTTGGCATTGGCATCGTTAATCAAGTTAATGGAGACCGAACCTGTTGTGCCATTTGGACAAACAGGTTGCGTGGCAGTTGCTGTTGCTTCGGGGATTTCATTGACTGAAATTTCAAATAAGCCGACCGTCATACAGCCTGTGTTTCCATTTAAATAAGTAAAATAATAGGTCTGTGTTTGAGAAGGATTTACCAACAGGTCTGCGCCCATTAATTTTAAATTATTTAACACAACTGGTGGCTGCCCTGCTGGATTTTCAGTATAAAAATCAATTGCGCCAATTGTCGTTGCATTAACATCATCAAATTCTAAACCACCGTCTCCTGTTTCATCAATATCGAATAAAATCTGTGTAGATAAATCAACAGTTTCCCCTGTACATGCCTGAAAATTTTGACCTGTAGCTATTGGATAATTTGCAGGAGGTAAAACATTTTGCACATTGGAAGTGACTGTCCCCACACAACCATTGGCATCGTTTACGCTAACGATATCATAATTGCCTGGCACCGCAGCGGTAATTGTATGCATCAGTCCAACACCAATTACCGTCACTTCTCCCGTCGGCGAACTGTACGTAAAATCAAACGGTGGGTTGCCTATAAAATTAAATGTAACCGTCCCCTCCTGCCCCATTCCGCAGCCAGTAAAATCTGTGTGTGATACAGCTGTTGCAGTGGGGTCAGCATTAATAGAAATCAGGACTTCATCGACATCGACCGTACCTGTACACATCGCACCTGCCGTTGCAGTAACACTTGCCAGCGTAATGCTAATTTCACCATTAGTCGCTGTGTTTCCATCCAAAATTTGAATGGTATGTGTACCCGTCGCATAAGGATTTCCAGTAAGATTGATGGTACCCCCTTCGCCATCATTGATGATTAAATTAGCGGGACCATTCGTTACCGTTATTTCAATATTAACCGCGCCGTCGCCTACACATTGATCAACTGTGTTTGTCGTAAGATCAGCGGTTGGACAGGTCATATTTAGCGTAAATGTTTCCAGACGTTCTGGGTCAGTACTTTGACAATCAACACCACCTTGATTAAAAGGTGTAAAAGGATTAATGACTGCTTTTATGATAAAATCACCTGTTGGTGTGAGGTTGCAAAAGGTATTGTCAAAAGTGTAACAAAATTGTTGGACGGTAGTCATTGCAACACTTGTTCCATTGCTTGCGCCCATCGAATTCATGCCCAATGCCGTATTTGAATTATCAATAAAACCACCCGTCACGTCAGGATCACGCACAATAGATTCGCCATTTCCAGCAACATCGCCAATATTTGGAGCGGCATTATGACCAGTCGTCGTAACGCTCGTTGGACCAACAGGGCAGCCAGCACCTGTATAAAGTCCGGCGCCAACAGTTTCCATATTATTGACATTAGGGTCGTTGGTACTGGTTGTGCTGGACGTTCCATAAAAAAGTCCATCTACATAATTTCCCGCTGCATCATACAAGTAAATGAACTCGGTTGAATTGGTAAATTCCAAATCTCCAGGGTCAGAAAAGCAGTTGCAATTGTCTAAATCGACATCTACATCAGCGGCATTTCCATCAACAGTAGATGTTCCTGCAAGCACTAAAAATCCATCGGCAGGGATGACAGTACCATTGGGAATAACAATTTCATCGTCACCATCTGTGAGGATAAAACAACTAACATCTAAGCCCGGCGTACCTGCAATTTCGATGTATTCACCGCCTGAACCATCGTTATTCACAGGGTCATAAAGGACTTCGTTGATAACGGGTCCACCAGACGGCACTGTACCGCCTGTAACAGTAATTTCACCACCACTTGGAGTTGTTGAATTAATACTCAAGGGATCTAAATAAGTGCCTTCACCTGCGTAGGGATTGAAATTTGCATCCGTATCAAAAAAGAAATCAATTGTACCACCATCAGGTAAATCCATAAATGTAATTATATCAAAACAAACTGTCTGACCAGGACAAATATTACCATCTGCATCATCCGTCATGCTTCCAGTAATTTCTGGACAAACTGGCGGCTCGGCACAATTCGTTTCTATCGTAATCACTACGTCTGCACCACAAGCAGCATTGTCACGCAAAATCACAGCAAAAGGTGGCGTTAAGGTATTGGTTAAATTGAAAACACCCGAGGAATTGGTTGCAGCAATTGTTCCTGTTGTGCTTTCCATTCCAGAGGTTACACCTTCCCGTAGTTCATAGGTAATGGTCGAAGCAGGGCTGGTTACCAAGGAACTAAAATCAATCGTACCGATACCCGCTTCAAAATCTCCGGGACACATAATCGCATTATCAGAAACAGTAATCGGTTCGCCAACGATAATTTGAACTTTCGCATCTTCGTAACACTCATTTTGGCTGTTTGTACCTGCACGACCGATTACCGTTGAAGTAGAACCAGAACCACAGCAATTGGTGTAATCATCCCAAACGAGGGTAAAATCCTGCACACCTGCTGTTACGTTGACGGTAAAATACAGCGTCGTTATACCATCATCGTTAGAAGGAATTGCTGCCCCTGCTGCTGTTGTCGCAGTAGAATGTCCAGTTTGGTGCAAAACCCACATATTATTGGTTGTGCCATCATTTAAAAACGAACCAGCTTTGACTGCTGTCGTCACCGTGGATTCGACTTGTTGATAATTGTAAACTCTAACAGCAAAAGTCACAGGCCCAGGATTACAATAAATTTCAGAAGTACCTGTACGCATTGTCAGTTCATTGGCTTGGGTCAAATTAGCCTCTGTAAAACTACCTTCAAATAAATAAAAATCCCACACATCTACATTATTCGAAAAGCCAGGAGTCGGGTGGTCCGTGTAGCCCCAAAGCGTACGGGATGGGCAAGAAGATTGGGTGTCTCCCGTTTCTGGTCCAAAATCTGCGTCTAAATCCGGGTCATTATTGTGGGATGGGTTTTGTGCGCCATTACCTTGCCCTTGTGAGCCATCTGTGCCTGCCATTCGGATGTATGTGGAGTTGCAACTTGATGGTGCAAAGCCCACATATGTCCAAATCGGGTCGCTCAACGAAGGGACAGTATAACACACTTCATCTGAAAAAACACCATCGCCATCAGGGTCTTGACTCGGCATTAGATTAACACCGATTGCGTTGCCGCCATCACCTTTGAAGCCAATGTGTGTACCAGTATAATCGTTGACAATTCCGTTGTCGTCATTGTCACCGAGGGTATAGTTGACACCTGCAATTTGTACAGAAACGTGGTCAGCCTTTGAACCACAATTGCCTGATGAACCACCAACAGTCATTCCGCCACCATTGGAAAGTGTGGCATCGGGGCCACCGTAGTAAGCAGCATCTTGTACTGTTCCGTCAGGTTGAAAAAGAATAACTTGATCGCCATCGAGGCTGGTGCCACATGTACCGTTATCTAAGGTAAAATTATAGGTCGTAATAGACGCAGAAACATGAATGCCCCACTCTGTTTTATCGCAAACATTGAAGCCGTTGACTTGATTTCCTGTAGGATTAACGTCCACATCTAAACCAGGAAAATCACAATCGGCGCAACTCAATCCTGACCCCGAAGTCGTAAATGAGGAAAGCGTTGGATTTTCTTCACAAATCAAAACATAATGACCGATTCCGTCGCCATCGGGGTCACGCAAAATCGAGCCATTAGGTAAGATAACCGCCCATTCTGTATTGGTAACGACCATCCCAGAAATATTTGTGCTAGCAGGACCAGATAACTCAACAATAGCATCATTTACGGAATCAGATTGTCCAGCATCACCTCCAAATTCACTAAGAACGACCTGAAAATAAGGATTACCAACGGTACAGTCAGGAATATTATCTGTGCTGCATTGAGATTGTACTTTTTGTAGAAAAGAAAATGAGAAAAGTAGAGAGCAAACGGTTATTGCTCTCAACCATGTGTAGTTAAGTGTGCTCATTGTTTTTGTTTTTTGAAAATAAAAAGTAGCCCTTCTGAAATACATCAAAAGGAGATTAGTCTATTGATTTAGTGTTTCTATGTATTAAAAAAAATTGTTGTATGAAGCAGCTTAAACTAATTTAGGAAAGATTACGGAGCTTAATTTTTATAAAATCTTGTGTTCTATTTGTTTTTTAATAAAATAATTAATCAAATGTAAGTAATAGTTTTGACAATACCAATTTTTACAATCTTTTTGTTTTATTTAAGCACGGTGTAATAATAATTTATTTGGTCTGAAATACTTTTATTGCCTCCCCTTCTCTAATCAATGCTTTCTAAAATCATTAGCAACTGATGTTACGCACTTTATATATTTCGTGGCGAAAATCTTTAACTCATTGTCTAA
>CAYUNA010000456.1:0-4357 GCA_964445895.1 uncultured Saprospiraceae bacterium
TAGTTATTGAATGATTTTTAAAGGAAAAATAGCGGAAAAAGATAGTTCTAAAAACTGCTAATAAATGTGTCCGCGTACTTAAGTCAAAGAAACTTTTGTTATACTGTACAAAGCAAAAACTCATCAAAAACAGTAAATATGAATTTCAGACATTTAACAATTTTACTCTTGTCTATTGCAGGATTTTTCTTTGCCTGTACGCCTAAGACAGGAGAAAAAGTAGCCGAAACCACCGAAACTAAACCAACACCACCTCCAGTTGATGAAGATTTAAGCGATTGTCCAAAATTTTCGGATGCACCAAATCCTGACCAAGCCTTAGAAGATTTTGTTTTATACCGTGACTTTTTACGCGCTGAAGATTGGGAAACAGCTTTTGAAAAATGGCAAAAAGTCTACGCCGTCGCCCCTGCTGCGGATGGTAAACGAAATACCGTTTTTGCAGATGGAATCACGTTCTACGAGCATTTTATTTATTATGAAAAGGATGCAGCGAAAAAGAATGAGTACATTGACCGAATTTTTGAATTGTACGATGAAATTGGCAAATGTTACCCCGAAGGCGGCTACGTTCCTGGGCGAAAAGCATTTGATTATTTTTATAAATATCAAGACAAAGCGACCAAAGAAGAGGTGTACAATTTATTTAAAAAATCCATTGATATGGATAATGGCGTCCCTCAATATTTTGTCATTAATCCATTCACGGCGACATTAGTAGAATTGTATGCCGATAATAAAATTGAGTTGGAAGAAGCTAAAAAGTACGAACAAATTTTGCGGAAAGCTTTGGCAAAAGGACTCGCAGAATGCAAAGGCAGTGGATGCGATAATTGGAAAATTATTGAGGAGTACATGCCCGTTCGTTTGGAGTATTTTGAAAGTGTGAAAAACTTTTACGATTGCGATTATTACCTCGATAAATACTATCCAGAGTTTGAAGCAAACCCAACAGATTGTGATGTGATTCAGACGGTTTACAGCCGCTTGCGTTTTGGAAATTGTGCAGAAACGAGTACACAACGAGCAGCATTAGAAAATGCTTTTCGTGAAAATTGCCAAAAAGACCCTGAACCAACTTGTAGAGATGCACTCGTCGAAGGTCGCTATCAAGAGGCTATTGATTGTTATGAAGGAAAAGCAGAAACGATGCAAGATAAAAACAAGAAAGCCCTGTATTTATTAACGATTGCAAAGATTTATAATGCGCACTTGAAGCAATTTTCTAAAGCTCGACAGTATGCGCGAAAGGCTTCAGCAGTACGACCAAATTGGGGTGACCCGTATATGTTGATTGGACGACTGTATGCATCAAGTGGTCCGTTGTGTGGCCCAGGTCGGGGTTGGGATAGTCAAGTGGTGACTTGGCCAGCGATTGATATGTGGAAAAAAGCGAAAAGTGTGGATTCGAGTGTAGCGGGAGAAGCCAATAAATTCATCAATCGTTACACGCAATATATGCCGAGTAAAGAAGATATTTTTATTCGAAATCTAAAGGTTGGTGATAGTTTTAGGGTGCCGTGTTGGATTCAGGAAACAACGACGATTCGGGCAGCACCTTAGAAGCTAACTTGTAAGTTGATTTTTCTTTTTAGAAGAAAAATTAAATTTTAAATAGGGAGCAAACATGAGTACAGTGTAACAAAAGTTTTTTTGGTTTTAAGGAGGGAGAAAATTGCAAATTTTCGACCTCCAATAAAAACAATGCGCGTTGCCTGCGGCAACGCGGGTGGGGTTCTTGAGGATAAAAAATGATTTTTGCAAAATCATTTTTTATCCTCAAACTCCTCTTGTTTTAAATGCAAAGAAACTTTTGTTACACGGTAATGAGTACACTGTGTAAAAAGCCATTTTTCGAGGGTAGGTTGAGGACGAGATTGATTGAAACGGTGCTATTTTGCACCGCATTTCATTGAATTAAAAATTCGGGATGACTCATGTTTGCTCCCTGTAAAAAAGAAAATTTCAGGATGCGCACGACCCAATAGTTTTTTATAAAAAAATATTGCCCTAAAATATTTACTCTTTATGCGGAATCATCACGTAACCATTCTCAACCAATTTTCCAAAATCATCGTATTCCACCCATAAATAACCGTTGTCGGCCCATTCATTCCCCCAAAAACCCGCAATTTCAAACGCTTCCAAATCCTGATCATATCCAACCACAATAAACGGTTGCAGCGTCGTATTTTTAGGTTTCCCTGCCACCCAATATCGAGTATCCGACAAATCTTCAAAATCTTCAGGAACATTAATAATTGCCAACATTGGGTTACCTCGCATCAAGGCTTTTTTGGTTTCAAAAACGCGCTGCTGTGCCCGCATTTCTGGACGCACGACCCGCAGGTAATTGTCGATAGTAAATTTTTCTGTAGCATACACGCCTCTCGGAATTGACATTGCATCATACGGCATAATCGCCGCACTAACCGTCCCTTCTGTCACCAAAAACTCAAAAGCACTTTTCAAATCATATTGCTCTTTTTGTGCTAAATTTAAGGCGATGTAGTCAGGGCTTAAATTGACTTTATAGTTGCTCGAAAAATTAATATAAAACTCCAATAATGCTGCCAGCGCATAGCTTTCCATCGAACTTCGCTCACTCACTTTTCGAGGAGGCATCATGTAAGATTTGATGCTTTGCTCTGTCAACATTTCTCGCGAGCTACTCCCCAAACCTGGCATCAACGGCATCAATTCTTCAATCAATGCCTCATTGCTAATCCCAATTTCTTCAATGCCTTTGGAAAGCGTATTTTGAGGGTTCACCCCATCGGTAATTTGAGCGAATAAGTTGATTTGACAAAAGATAAAAATAACGACGATAATCCCTTGCGTCAATTTCATAGAATGGTGCATTTGAGACGGCAAACGGCGCACGACAGACGACGTACGGAGTACTTCAAAAATTTATTTCAAAACGGTCAATTCCTTTTGCTGCCTTTATTTAAAAAAATGTAGTCCGCTTCTTCAACGAATTCCACAGTCTGTTTTCCAGTAATTACAAAAAGAACGCAAAGGAACGAGTTTTTCTTTTTTAGATGAGCAATTTTTTGAATATTATTTTTAGAAAAGGAGCGAATATTAGACAATGAACTGAAGATTTTCGCCACGAAATGTAAAAAATGCGTAACCTCAGTCAATTATTTAAAAAATCTCCTTTTTTAAAAGTTATCTGATACTTTATATGCTTCAATTACCTTCATTTCACCGGCTTTTCCTTCTTGAGCATTGCCGTGTTCCATTCCCAAAATACCAGAAAACCCACGACTATGGATGTATTTAAAAATATTTCGGTAATTAATTTCTCCTGTCGTTGGTTCATTGCGACCAGGATTGTCCCCAATTTGAAAATAAGCAATTTCATCCCAGCATTTTTCAATATTAGGCAGCAGATTCCCTTCTTGAATTTGTTGATGATAAATATCAAATAAAATTTTACACGCAGGGCTATCCACTCCTTTACAAATCTCATATCCTTGCGCTGCTTTTGTTAAAAATAACCCGGGATGATTGTAAAAATTTAACGGTTCAAGCACCATTGTCAGATTATATGGTTCAAGAATTGCGGAAGCTTGTTTAAGCGTTTCGATGACATTCGCCATTTGATAGCCCATGTCTTGTCGCAAATCCAGATGTCCAGGTACAACCGTCATCCACTTGGCATTAACACGCTTGGCAACTTCTACGGACTCCTTGATTTCTTTTAAAAATTCAGTGCGCCACTCTGCTTTTCCACTTGCCAAATTTGGTTCTTTCCAATAAATTGTATGCGCTACAAATACCCCCATTTCAATACCTAAATCGGTCATGGTCTTTGCCATTTTTTCCTGCAAAGCCACTGTTCGATTCTTCATTCCATTGTCTTCAAAAGCGGTAAACCCCTGGTCAGCCATAAATCTCAACTGTTCAATTGGGTCATCACCAACATGGTGCTTGAACATACCCAAATGAGGGGCATATTTAAGTTGAAATTTATTTTTATTGGTAAGTTTTGCAGCATTAGTGGAAGCAATAGAAGCGACTCCCGCAGTTAGAACAGCCCCAGAAGTTAGGGTTGTATTTTTTAAAAATTTACGTCTTTTCATCTTGTTTTAAATTTTGAAAAGACAAGATAGACATTTTAAGTAACAATCAGAAAAAGTCCTTTTTTAATGAAGAACATAAGTCCCCCAATTTTTAATTCTATAAAATGCGGGGTATACCTTAGGGGCAAAAGGGAAAAACTGGATTTTCTACAAAAAACAGTTTTTCCCCTTTAAAAATTCTTGAGCCGCGCGTTTTTTTCTTTAGTAAACAATTTCGGCTCAAAATGCTCACAGAACGGATTAACTTAAAAATTTAGGATGACTCT
>CAYUNA010000457.1:0-4356 GCA_964445895.1 uncultured Saprospiraceae bacterium
AGGTCTTTTGTCCGCACGCACCCCGAAATATTCTTTTTTAGACGGAGCAAAAACCGTATTTTTTTAAGAAAAAATACGGTTTTTGCTCCGTCTTTAGAATTTAATTTTTCTCTTAACGAGAAAAATTGCCTTGTGATACAGCTCTCGTTGGGGTCTTAATAGAGCAATACGGTTTTTGCAAACCTTTTTGCTTCTTTAAAATCCCTTCAAGAACCTCGAGGTACATCCCGTAAAAATAGATTTAAATGGGGTGATTTTGCACCGCAGTTACATTGAATTAAAAATTCGGAATTTGTCTTCTTAAACTCCCTTAAAAATTCAAATAAACGCTTACTAAACTGTATTGAGAATAAAATTGGTTTTAGTTCATTTTTTGCAGTAACTTGTGTCCAGTTTCACTAACTTTCAATATAGCAAAAATGAAAAATCTATTTCTATTCATCATTTTATTGACAATCACATTGACGGGCAAAGCACAAGATACCTTCTCCATTGTTGCCGTCGATTCCATTACGGGAGAAGTTGGTAGTGCGGGAGCTTCCTGTGTCGATTTGAGCAATTTTCCTGCTTTTAGTGCAGATTTTTTAGGCGAATTATTCCCATCTGTTGGTGCGATAAACTCCCAAGCATGGTATTTGGAAGCCAATCAAGCGAATGCTCGCAATCGTATGAATATGGGCGATACACCCGACGAAATTATTCAGTGGTTGGTAGACAATGACGTGCAAAATAATCCTCAACTGCGTCAATATGGCATCGTTGCTTTTGTGAATGATGTCCCTGTTTCCGCAGCGCACACAGGCACTTCTACAGATGATTACAAAGGACACAACATAGGTGCTACTTATGCCATTCAAGGTAATATCCTTTCTGGACAAGAAGTTTTAGACAATATGGAAGCGGGATTTCTCAATACCGAAGGCGATTTGGCATGTAAATTAATGGGGGCAATGCAAGGCGCAAATTTAGTCGGGGCGGATTCTCGATGTGCAGACAACGGAACATCTTCTCTTTTTGCATTTTTAAAAGTCGCACAACCTGACGATACTTTTGGCAACCCTTCTTTTGTCATTTCTGTAAAAACTTCAGACGGTGCGGGCATCGAACCAATTGATTCTTTGCAAACGCTTTTTGATGCCGCACATGACAATTGTTCTTTTCTCGAATCGGTCGAGGAAAACCCATTAGTAATGGATTTTCAAATATTTCCCAATCCTGTCACAGATAAATTGACAATTAATGGAAATAAAAGCGGCAATTTTCAAGTAGAAATTATAGATACGGTAGGGAAACAAATTTATTCAGCCGCTTTTCAGCAAACTCAAATCATCGATTTTTCTACTTTTACTAAAGGCATTTATTATGTAAAAATTTCTAATGAGGTCCATGCTTTTAGTAAAAAAATAGTGAGGCGGTAGGTTAGCTTTGACAATTAATTACTTCACGGCATTTAAGTGGTGCGGGCGGATAGAAAATCCTTTAATAGCCGTAGTTATTGAATGATTTTTAAAGGAAAAATATTGAGAAAAGATAGTTCTAAAAACTGCTAATAAATGTGTCTGGGCACTTATTCTAAAACTCTAACTCCAAAGATTCTCCCGTTTTGACAGCCTGCCATTGCTGCAATAAATCCTTAATTTGTAACCTGATTTTTTTCAAATCCGCATCAGAAATAGAAGAAGGCGGTAGATGACCATTGCCCTGACAATTCTTAGTCAACTGGGCATTAAAATCCTCAAAAACCTGCTGCTGATAAATCTCTGTTTCCAATAGATTGACGATGTATTCCATTTGAATAGACGCCAATGCTAAATCTGGTCGTTCGGCTCGATTAGTTATTTCAAAATCTTCGATATTCGCACCTTTTGCAATCAAATCATAAAAGCCATTCTCCCATTTCAAAACGGTTTCTGCCACGAAATGCACCAAATCATGTTGGATTAAATTATGCTTAAAGACCATCCACGTCTCCGACTTATCTGCACGGGTGATGTGTAGGGTAGGGGGCTTATTCTTTTGCTTTTTGAAGTGAATTTGCATGCTTTTTTAAAAATGGTAGGAGCTTAAGTGCCACGTAGTAAAGTAAGTTTCTTTGAATTATGAGAAGCGAGAGAATCGCAAGATTTTCGAGCTTCAAAAAACTCACTCGAAGTTGTGTCAAAAGGTCTTTTGTCCGCACGCACCCCGAAATATTCTTTTTTAGACGGAGCAAAAACCATATTTTTTCTTAAAAAAATACGGTTTTTGCTCCGTCTTTAGGATTTGATACAGCTACCTAAAAATCCCTTTGAAAACCCTCGAGCCGCGCGTAATATATTTTCTTCCATGAACATTTTCGACTCAAAATTCGGGTTGAATACGGGAAATCACTTTATGACCAAGAGGACATCACCCTGTGACTATGATTTGCCCAGTTGTATTGATTCTGTAGCTGTTCTAAAATTAATAACAATTGAATTTATAAATTCAATCGACTCAATAATCTAATTAACCAACTACACCACAGGCGCACCACCAAACATCGACTCCACAAATTCTTTTTTATTAAAGACTTGCAATTGTTCCATGCCTTCGCCAATTCCGATGTATTTAATCGGAATTTTAAACTGGTCAGAAATCCCAATTGCCACACCACCTTTTGCCGTACCATCCAACTTAGTTAATGCCAGACACGAAACATCTGTCGCAGCGGTAAATTTCGTTGCTTGTTCAATCGCATTTTGACCTGTCGTTGCATCCAAAACGAGCATTACGTCGTGTGGCGCACCATCCAGACACTTGCCGACCGAGCGTTTGATTTTACCCAGCTCTTTCATCAAGTTTACTTTGGTATGCAAACGTCCAGCCGTGTCAATAATGGCAACATCGCAGTTATTGGCAATCGCATACTCCGCTGTTTCATAAGCAACTGCCGCAGGGTCAGTATACATACCTTTGCTGAAAAATTCGCAACCGACACGATTCGACCAGATTTCCAATTGATCCACTGCTGCCGCCCGGAAGGTATCGCCAGCACCAATTACGACTTTTTTACCTTGCTTTGTTAACTGATAAGCCAGTTTTCCAATTGTCGTCGTTTTGCCCACACCATTCACACCCACAACCAGCATAATGTATGGTTTTTTACCCGGAGGGGTAGAAAAATCATGTACATCTTCCGTATTATTCTCTGCCAGAAGTTGTACAATTTCATCACGCAAAATAGCGTTCAATTCACTGGTATTCAAGTATTTATCTTTTGCGACTCGCGCTTCGATTCGCTCAATAATCTTAATTGTGGTATCCAATCCTACATCCGACGTAATCAAAACCTGCTCGACCTCATCCAAGACCTCTTCATCAACAGTTGATTTACCTGCAACCGCCCGTGATAGTTTCCCAAAAAAGCTGGATTTAGTCTTTTCTAATCCTTTATCCAAATCCTTCTTTCCTCCCCAAAAACTGGTTTTAGACTTTGCTTTTTCTGCTTCTTTTTTGGCTGCGGCTTCTGCTTCGGCTTTGGCTGCTCGTGCTGCCATTGCTTTCCGTTCATCTTCTGCAATCTTCTTAGCTCTTTCTGCTTTCTCCGCGGCTAATTTTGCTTCTTCTTCCGCTTTTTGTTTAGCTGCTGCTGCTTTTGCATCTATTGCTGCCTGTCTTTCTTCGGCAATTTTTCTTTCTTTTGCCGCCTGTGCTTCTGCAGCTCGTTGCTTTTCTGCGGCTACTCGCTGTGCTTCAGCTGCTTGTGCTTCCAGCGCCTTTTTTTCTTCCTCTGCTTGTTTTTTTGCAGCTTCAGCTTTTGCAGCTAAGGCTTGTCGTTCCTCTTCTGTCTGAGCCGCCTGTGCTGCCAATGCTCGTTCTTGCTCTTCCGCGGCTAGCTTAGCTGCTTCTGCTTTGGCTATCATTTCACGTTCTTGCTCTTCTGCCAACCGTTTAGCCTCAGCTGCTTTTTCCGCAGCGATACGTTCTTGTTCTTGTGCCGCTCTTTTAGCTTCAGCTGCTCTGATTTCAGCTGCACGACGCTCTTCCTCAGCTAATCGTTGTTCTTCCGCTGCTTTTTCCGCGGCAATGCGGGCTTGTTCTTCTGCAATTCGTTTTGCTTCTGCTTCTTGTTTTTCGAGTTCTTCTTTTTTGCCTCGTCCAAATAATTTTTTAAAAAAGCTCATAGATTAGTTTATTAAATCAAAATGAAAATTAAAAAACGTAGGTTTTAATACACTGTAAAGTAAGTTTCTTTTAATTATGCGAAGCGAGAAAATCACAAGATTTTCGAGCTTCGAACACCTCACTCCCCCGCGCCGGCGGCGCGGGGCGGGGGGTGTTAAGGGAGCAAAACGGTTTTTTCAAATCGTTTTGCTCCCTTAAAATCCCTTTGTG
>CAYUNA010000458.1:0-4353 GCA_964445895.1 uncultured Saprospiraceae bacterium
CAATCTCGCCCCTAACCTACCCTCGAAAAATGGCTAAAGCCATTTTTCGAAAATAGAAAATGACTTTTTACACAGTGTATTAATTACTACGAGATACTTAAGTTCCTGTTTACTTGACCCGACAAAAATACAAATCACCATATGAGGATTAAGAGAACTCAAGATACAGTTCATTATCCAATTTTTGTCCGTCCGCACCACGGGTTTTCTAGTTTATAGAGGCAATCATTTTGATTTTTTAGCAAAAAATCAAAATGATTGCTTCTGAATTAAGGCGAATGTAAGTAAAATTTGGCCTTTCGGTTTATATTCGCTTTTCATTTTAAATTAATTATAAGTTCTACTTTGGCACTTTAAAGTAATGATAGGTCTCTAGCTATTCTCTGTCCGGCCGCACCACGAGAAATATTCTTACAGATGGAACAAAAACTGGATTTTTCATAAAAATCCAGTTTTTGTTCCATCTAAAAAAAGAAATTAGTGGTGCGTGCGGACAAAAGACAGTTAAGGAACAAAACCAAATTCTAAAGTACCAAAGTAGAATTAGGAACGCGAATTAAATAAACTTCGGTTCTTTAGTTCGCGTTCCTTAGATAAGAGTATGTTTAAAATTTTACCGAACTGATAATCAATCGTTTATGGTTCTGAAAATAAATTAGCAAAGGAATATATCGAGATACGTGACTGCGCTAATTTGAAGTCAGGTTCATAAAATATTGGTTATCAGGATAGTAAAATTTAAACATGCTCTTATCTAATTAGCCATTTCAAAAAAGACAATGACCACAGCAAACACGATAAATTGCAAAGGTAAACTCCTTTCTCTCGACCATCCCATTGTCATGGGAATCCTCAACGTCACGCCAGATTCTTTTTACGATGGAGGCAACTATCAACATTTAGACGCTATTTTAAAACAGACTGAAAAAATGCTTAACGACGGCGCCACTATCATCGACATTGGTGGTATGTCCAGTCGTCCGGGGGCAGAAATTATATCGGTAGCAGAAGAGTTGAAACGAGTGCTTCCGGCTATCCAAAAAATCCACGAAAATTTTCCTGAAGCCATTCTTTCCATTGATACTGTGCGGGCTAAAGTAGCGAAGGAAGCCGTTCAGGCAGGCGTGTCGATTGTCAACGATATTTCGGCAGGGAAAATTGATGAAAATTTATATCAAACCGTTGCCAATTTGGGCGTTCCTTATATTTTAATGCACATGAAAGGTAAGCCTAAAAATATGCAAAATCAGCCAACTTACGACGATGTAGTTTTAGAAATTATGGATTTTTTTATTGCGGAAATCGGCAAATTGCGTGCGCTTGGCATCAAAGATTTGATTTTAGACCCCGGTTTTGGTTTTGGTAAAACAATTGACCATAATTTTTTTACCTTAAAAAATCTAAACATATTTAAAGTCTTGGGATTGCCTGTTTTAGCTGGAATTTCAAGAAAATCAATGATTTATAAATATTTAAAAATAAATTCATCCGAAGCTTTGAATGGCACAACAGCCCTTCACATGATTGCATTGCAGCAAGGAGCAAAAATTTTAAGGGCACATGATGTAAAAGAAGCCGCAGAAGTGATTAAATTGCACCATAAATTAGAGACGGTTGCCGACTGACGGTTGATGGTTGAGGATAACGAGCGCGTTATTCGTCCACCATCCACTATCAGCCATCAACCCTAACAAAAGAAAATGCAAACCGAAATTACACCCATTCCGACGACTTCTCAACTAGATTTTTTGACGGAAAGAATCATTCAAAAAGTAGCGTTGGGATTTCTGAAAAATTACTACAAATACCGACCTCGGATGTTGAAAGAACCGACGGTCACCAGTCTTGATATGCGCACAGAAGGCGGCATCATTGCAGATGGGTTTTATCAATTTAAAAAACCTGATGGCAAAGACTTTTTAGCAACCTTTGAGGCAACATCTTACCATACTAAAAAAGAGGTCACTTATAAGAAGCAAAGAAACATTTTGACGTGGGATGGATTCGCGATTGCGTGTGTCTTGACGACGTTTCTATTTTCGTACGGATTTGTATACAATCACTTTACAGTCAAGGAATTAGGCGCTTGGCTAACGCTGGCGGCAGTTGCGATGTGTATCTTCTTTTTTACGATGATGTATCGGCTAATTGGAGCATCTTTTAGCCGTTATCGTTACATTTATGCGGTTGAGCAATTTAAAAAATATCACGCTGATGAGCAGTGGGTAGCGATTGGACACGATGTATTTGAAAGTTCATTAGACAAGTATTTGAAGGAGTTGAAACGGCAGTGTGTCTATAACGGATTTGGGTTGTTGGCAGTTGATAAAAAGTTTGAACCGCAAGTTTTGATTACACCAGCTCGACAGGAATTATTTAGTGGAAAACGAAAAAAACGACAGTTTTCACAAAAGCCTAATGTTTTGTCTCGATTTGCCCCGAAGAAACTACCAGGCGTATTTGGCAAAATGTCAGAACGGCTTCGAAGTACTCAAAAGCAAGAGGAAGAAAAATTGAGTCGGTTCAGTCGGACGTATGCGCATCAAATGTTAATTGCTTCGATTTGTTTATTTTTAATGGGTGGTATTTTTGTTCGTGAATTGGCTGATGCAGACCTAATCGTACTCGACCAGGACGAACACTTTCAATCCGTCAACGACCTTACTAAAGGTAGCGATAAGCCCGAACCCAAAGGCTTGATTGTGGACACATCGTATCAAAATAGTACCGAAAAATTGGGCATCGAACAAGAGTGGTGGGTCATTGCGAATGAGCAAAACCGTCGCCGCCGTGCCCTTGCCAATAATCGGGAATATGTGCCGACGGAGTATTCTATTTTTAATTCGGCTGACCAAATTGACGTGCTATTGACTTTGCAAAATGGTGATTATTTAGCTTATGATTGCGAACGATTTATGAATTTTGAGGGGAAGAAATATGTGGTACAGGAAGGGCAGTATTTTGATTTTCAAGCGGCGAGTTTGCGGATGCAGGTTTTAGCGAATAACAATCTGGTTTCCAATGTGTTAAATCTCGCCTGTTTTTCAAAAAAAGAGACAGATTATATTGTTTTTTATAGTCAGTTATTTAATACCAGAAGAGATGCAGAGCGTGCGTTAGACCGTTTTAATTACGCGGCAGAGGAAGTAGATTTGGATTTGGAAAAATTGGAAGTTCGAGAGATTTATCTGAAATGATTTGATGGTTTGGAGGATTGGTCTTTGGTCTATAGTGAGCCGCGAGACTAATATTAATTACTACGAGGTACTTAGCAGGTGCGTAGTACCATCAATTTTTAATTAAAATTCACCAAAGATAAAAGGCTAAAAACCTAAAGACTAAGCATGCCATATTTAAAAAAAAGTACTTACAAAGCGCCCTCGTTTATTTTCAAAAACGCGCATTTCAACACCATCTTTCCTGCTCTTTTTAGAAAAGTCAACAATGTAAATTACACGCGTGAACGGATAGACACACCTGATAGAGATTTTCTGGATTTGGACTGGTCAAAGGTTGGCAGCAATCGACTGGTTATTGTGGTGCACGGTCTGGAGGGTGATGCGTCGCGCTCGTATGTGCGGGGCATGGTTCGGATATTTAATCAGGATGGTTGGGATGCGATTGGTTTTAATTTTCGAGGATGTAGTGGCGAGATGAACCTAAAACCACAGAGTTATCACATGGGCTGGACGTATGATATTGATTTTTTGACAAAGAAAATAGCCGACGAAGGTCTGTATGAAGAAGTCGTTTTGGTCGGCTTCTCTTTGGGGGGCAATACCATTTTAAAATACTTGGGAGAACAAGCTGAGGAGGTTTCGCCGATTGTCAAAAAAGCAGTGGCATTCAGTGTTCCGGTACATATTCCAAGTACGAATATTGGATTCAATGAACCCAAAAATTGGATTTATCTGCGGCGTTTTATCCAAAATTTGAATCAAAAAGCCATTGAAAAAAAGAAAGTATTCGGCGAGGAGATTCCGATTGACTTAAATAACCTACCGCGCAATTTTGATGAGTTTGATGAAATTATTACTGGTCCAATTCATGGCTATAAGAATGCCGAAGACTACTGGATTCGATGTAGCAGCTTGCAGTTTTTACCCCATATCAAAATCCCGACATTGCTGGTCAATGCGATGGATGATACGTTTTTGAGTGACCAATGTTATCCGGCGGAATTGGCAGAACAACATGAGTTCTTTTATTTTGAAATGCCGAAGTATGGGGGGCATGTTGGATTCACAACGTTTGGAGATGAAGGGCGGTATTGGTCGGAGAAGCGGGCGTTGGAGTTTGTAAGGAACGCGAAATAAATAAATTGACATTCTTGAGAGAGAAAGTTTGGTCTTA
>CAYUNA010000459.1:0-4352 GCA_964445895.1 uncultured Saprospiraceae bacterium
CGAAAATCTTTAGTACATTGTCTAATATTTTAAATGCCAAGAGGGATTCCTAAGTCGGTTTTAGTGCGGCACTTAATTCTACTTTGGCACTTTAAAGTAATATAGGTCTTTGCTATTCTCTGTCCGGCCGCACCACGAGAAATATTCTTACAGAGGGAACAAAAACTGGATTTTTCATAAAAATCCAGTTTTTGTTCCCTCTCAAAAAAGAAATTAGCGGTGCGTGCGGACAGAAGATAGCTAAGGAACAAAACCAAATTCTAAAATGCCAAAGTAGAATTAATATTTACTATTTTTAAAATAAATTATTTTTCAAAAACTTGCTACTCTATTATCCGTTTTAAAATCTCACTCAACCTCTCATTTATAAAGTCTATTTCAAAAAAATAATCAACAATAAATATGAAAAATCTCTACTGCTTATTGCTAATCATTGCCTTCATTGGCTGTAACTCTATCAATCCACCGTCAGACAATAAAGTAAAGGCTGCGGTCGAAAATGGTGAAGAAGGTTTTGACGCATTTTTAAAAAAAATAGAATTACCTGCTGGTTTTAAAATAGAATTGTACGCCGAAGACGTACCAAATGCGCGCTCCATGTGCTTTTCTCCAGACGGAACACTTTTTGTCGGTACGCGAGGTGCTGGTAATGTTTATGCACTGAAAGATACAGATGGAGATTTTAAAATTGATAAAAAATATACACTAGCAGAAGGTCTGGAAATGCCGAATGGAGTAGCGCTAAAAGACGGTGATTTGTATGTGGCAGAGTACAATCGAATTTTGAAATTTAAAAATATCGAAGCGACTTTAGACCAGCCAAAATTTGAAGTTATTACCGATAACTACCCTTCTAAGAAACACCATGGCTGGAAATATATCGCCTTCGGACCTGATGGCAAATTGTATGTTCCTGTCGGCGCACCGTGTAATATTTGTGAATCAGATGATAGAGTTTTCAATACGATGACGCGCATTAATCCAGATGGAACTAATCGAGAAATCATGGCAGAAGGTATTCGGAATTCCGTAGGTTTTGACTGGCACCCAGAAACAGGTGAGCTGTGGTTTACAGATAACGGACGTGATTGGATGGGCGACGACAAACCTTCTTGTGAGCTCAATCGCGCCTCCAAAGATGGAATGCACTTTGGCTACCCATATTGCCATCAAGGAGACATCGTTGACCCTAAATTGGGTGACGGAAAAAGTTGTGCCGATTATACGCCACCTGTCCAAAATTTAGGGGCACACGTGGCTGCTTTAGGTATGGAATTTTATACTGGAAAACAATTTCCACCGAACTATAAAAACCAGATTTTTATTGCTGAACATGGCTCATGGAATAGAAGTAAAAAAGTAGGGTATCAAATCACGGCAGTTACGATAGAAGATGGAAAAGCGGTCAATTCGCAGCCATTCGCAACGGGTTGGTTAGATAAAGTTGCTGATGAAGCTTGGGGGCGTCCTGTGGATGTGGAATTATTACCCGATGGGTCGATGTTGATTTCTGATGATTTCGCAGATGCGATTTATCGGGTGTCTTATGGGGGGTGAAGTGCAGAAACGAGTTTTACAAACTCATTTTTGCCCTTAAAATTTATTTGAATTTTCTCAAAGGGGGTATTGAGGGATAAAAAGCATTTTTTCAAACGCTTTTTATCCCTTAATAACTCCACCTGCGTTGCTGCAGGCAACGTGCACCATTTTTTATTAGCGAATTAATTACTACGAGGCACTTAAGTCAAAAAAAAAATTGTTACACTGTAATAAATTAAAAAAAATCAAAAGTTATTTCCTTTCTGTTCCTCACCTCTAAATAGAATTATGGAATTCTTATAGTTTTCTACTCTAAACTACATCGGCTAATAATTAACACAATTAAATCTTATCTTTTCACAATAGATTTTATTCTAAAAAATATTTTTTTTACAGAATATTCTCTATCAAATCCAAATGATTATGGCCAATACTATTTGCCTATCCACCGACATGCAAACATTTTATTTAATTCCAAATCCGGGTACCAGAAAGAAGCTTTCTTTGCGAGAAAGTGGCGTCAATGTCAGCTTGTCAGGAAATGATGTAAATGCTACTGCCGCAAGTGGGCCGACTACTGGTACACAAGATACCTATTCTATGAAAAACGGACAATGGACAGTTTTTTATGATAGCACAGCAGCAGCATTGGAGTTTATTGGTGTTATTGATATGGATGGAGCATATCACAAGACCTATTCTCTTTCCAGCTCTAGTATAAATATTCGTGTTGCAGGAAACGACATTATAGTTACTGTATAGAAAATTTATAATTTATTTAATACTGTGTAAAGTACGTTTCTTTACGTTTCGCTCCCTTAAAATCACTTTGTGAAAAAGATACAGAAACTTATTTTACACAGCTTCTAAGAAACGTAAATTTATTTGTTGTGCGTTTTTAAGAGTAATGTTGTCATGGATAT
Source organism: uncultured Saprospiraceae bacterium (assembly GCA_964445895.1). Classification (GTDB taxonomy): domain Bacteria; phylum Bacteroidota; class Bacteroidia; order Chitinophagales; family Saprospiraceae; genus CAYUNA01. Next base: position 2,463 of record CAYUNA010000459.1, read on the forward strand.
CTTTTTGAGTTTACTCTCTACCCAGTAAGAATATTCATCTAACCCTATCGGATTATTCTGATTAGGGTTATTTTTTCGTTTGTCTAAGAAAGTAGCTATTTTTTGATAAATTTTTTGAATGTCTTCAGGGAAAGCACTTTCTAATTTTTTCAATAATGCTAAAATTTGATATTCAAAACTTTCTGGATTTTCTTTAATTTCAGCTAAGAATCGCCTACTTGAGCGATGAGAAGATTCAAAACCATCAACATCACTCAACTCCAAATAGCATATACACTTTAGCACTCTGGCAAATCGTTGAACACCCAATCGTTTAGTTACATTTTTATTTTTTAATATTTTGTCAATTGTCTGAATACAATCTGCAAAGTCTTCCATAAGAAAAAACAAGATTGCAAAATTAATTATAATCGTTGTCCGATTTTTCTCATCCAGGTTTATCTTTTTGAGCTCTTTTTCAACGTTTAAGTATTCATTTTTCGCAGTTGTAAAGTCGCCGATATTCATATAATATAGATGACGATACTGAACTAAACCCTGAAATAAAACTCTTTTTTCTAAAGCATTATTAGTAGGTTCTTTGCTCATTTCATTTAATGTAACCAGGGCTTCGTCGTAATCATTGATAAGAAAGCAAGCTGCTAAATAATTAAAGCGGTCAATCAAATAGCTATGCCGTTCCTCCTTTTTTATGTCCTGATTAGCTTTCCACCATTTCAATATTTTATGGGAGTAGTCAAAAACTGCTTGTGGTTGTCCGAGAAATTGAGAATAAAATTTTTGATATAATAAGAAATGATAACTGGCTCGTGGAGACAAAAAACTGTTAATGTCTTTTTCTTCTAATGAAAAATCTCTGTTAAATTCACTTTTTTGTTCTTCACTGAAAAGGTTAATGCGCTCAAAAAATTTGGTGAGAATCAAACGATAAGCATTCGTATATTGAACTTCTTCTTCAATGCTCTCCAGAATGCTTTGTTGTTCTTTACCTAGTAGATTGATTTGTTCCTTCAAATCTACCGGTTTGATATTCAATAGTAATTTTCCTTCTAATTGACTAATTTCTAAGGCATCCGCACTTCTATTGTATTTTATCGCTAACTCTTTTACTTTTTGTAACCATTTATAACTTTGTTCATATAGTCCTTTTTCTCTCAAAAAGTATACATCTAATATATGCTCTTTGATTTCTGCATAAGTAGACTTATCACTGCGATAATTTCGCATACTTTGCAAAATCAATTTATACAAATTGCCTTTTTCCCACGATAAATTTTTTGGAAAAACTTTTTTTAGTTTTTTGTCATCAAATTTCTTCAGCCCATTCATTAGTTGAAACAACCGCATATGGTTAGAGTCTTCTCGCCCGCCATTGACTGTAAAGTACCGTTTTTCACTTCTTGAAAGTGATTGAATTAATTCGAAAAGATTATCCTTGGCCATTCAACATTATATTTTAAGGGGGCTAAAATTGCCCTTTGTTAACCTTTTTTTTTAGGGTTAGAATACCAAAAAAAAAAGCTGGAGAACTAAGAATTGATACTTGGATTTAATTAGAATTTGATAAAATTATTTTTGTAAATAACTGTTTTGCAGTGACTTGTGATTTGTTTTATAGTGTAGTTACCGAAGTTTATAGTTGTCATATGTTTTCAAGTAAGTCTTTAATAATGTTTAGAAGGTCAAATTTAAAAAAAAAATGGTTTTACTCATATATAGTGTGCCTCTATCTTTGTCCTGTAAATCGGATTAAACTTATTCGCCACACCGATTACAAAATACCAAATGAAAGTTTTATTATTATTATAGCAGCTTAATTTTTCTTTGAAAGAAGTGAGTCGAAGCAAAATTATTAGTAGTTCTTTTTCTTCGTCTTGCTTCTTTATTTTA
>CAYUNA010000460.1:0-4350 GCA_964445895.1 uncultured Saprospiraceae bacterium
TTTTCTTGAAAAAATATGGCTTTTGCTACGTCTTTAGAATTTAATTTTCCTCTTAACGAGAAAAATTGACTTGTGATATAGCCTCGCGGTGGGGTGCTAAGGAAACTCAGTTTCCATCTTTAGTCTTAAATGTAAAAAATTCCTTTGCGGCTCGTTTGGGCAAAAAGCCACCTGCTTCGTTATTTTCGGCATAAAAATAATACTCTAATTTCTTTTTAACGCCTTGAATTTCTGTGAAATAATCTTCTCCATTTATTTGCATTTCTATTTTTTGAAATGTTTCTTTCGACTTTTTTCGAACCATTAAAAAGACTTTTTCAGTATTAGAAACAGGTAAAGAAATCCGCACGGTAGCCAAAGAATCAGTTAGGCTAAAATCAGTCTTTGGCTGCCCAAAGAGTGGTGGCGTTTTCTGGTAATCTCGATGGGTTTTTAGATAAGCAGTGCGCGCCTCCATCAATTCTACAATGCCGGGATAGGGGAAAGGTGCGGGCATTTCGCGAGTCACGGTTTCGGTTAGATTTTTACGAAAATCATCATAAGAAAATAGCCAGTTGGTGTCTGCTTTGACGGCTTCATCAATCAACTGTCTGTGTACTTCGGCTTCTGTTTTATACCAATCATTGCTAAAGTTTTCTTCTAAAATGGTTCGACAATGGGCAAAATACATCTTGCGATAGGTCGGATGATTAAGTACCAAATTGAGTAAAGGATAACGTTTGTCATCTTTAAATTTCAGTGGGTCATAATTGGGTTGCATGATTGTTCCTGCTGGTTTTCCGAGTCCATCAAAAGATAAATTCAAATCCCAAAGGATAAAATGAAACCGCCCGTTATTATCTTGAATGAGGTAATAATTTTGTTGAAAATCTGAATAGCTATCCAGATTTAGCAGTACATTATTGAATGCCATCATCCAAATCGCGCTATTCATATCCAGAATTTCTTCAATATTCTGCGATTGATTGTGGAGCGTTTTTATCAATTTAACTAACTCGTCCCAGCCTTTTGGGTCATCACTTTTGAGTTCATAATATTTGTGATAAACAATGGGGTCATCGCCTTTATATTCTAAAGAAGAAGCCCCTCCACTAAATCGTCCAAATGGTGAATTGCCTTTAAAACGAACATTGTCATCATCGGCATTTAAATATTTTTTGCCAAAATCACCCGTTATGGCTTCCGTGTTACCATACAAACCATGAAATTCACCGTTGACCACCAATTTTACGAAGTTAGACTTTGGAGCAACCATGTATTTTCGCGCAATCTGATAGGCTAACACTTCCCGAAGCCACGACGGATCAAGATTGCCGTTAGAGAGTTTTAGATTTTTATAGTCTTGATATTTTTGCTTGTGCCAATAATTAAGGTCAATATTCAAGGGATTTTTCTCGTTGTCTCGACTATACGAACTTTGCCCTTTATACTTGACCGCTACGCTATCTAACCGTTCACCATCAATGATTGCAGTGCCCGCATGCCGTTCATCTTGGTCTCTTGAATGATAATAATGAAGTGGATATTGCCAATCGCCTGGCGGAAAAATTAATTCAATGGTTGGTAAGTGATTTAAATCGTAAAAATCTTGAGAAACTGCCATTTGACAGCTCAAAAAAAGCATTAGTAAGAAGCTATATTTTTTTGTAATCATGGGTTTCGGTTTTCTAATTGCCACGCGGCATTTATTTCATTAGACATTTTTTTTGGTTTCCATAAAAAAGGGATGTTTTTTCTTATGTACCCTTTATTTTATAAAACGCTTAAAATTAGGCATTTACGAAGTAATAGTCAAAAACCGTTCTAAAAAATATAGCATTTGCTCCATCTACAAAAGAATGTTTCGGGGCGCACTCGGCCAGCAGACCTTTTGATACAACCCCGATTTACAAGTCTTTACATTTTCACAAACCGCTTCCGAAATGCTTCACCATCTACCTCAAACTGCAATATGTAAATCCCTTCACTCCAAGTATTGGTATTTAATTGATAATTGATTTCACCCGCTGGAATGTTTAGATTTTCATAATGTAAAATTTGTCCGTTGACATTGACAACACTCATTTTGACATTTTGAATAGGAAAATCGAATGCGTCAAATTTTACATTTAAAAAATCGGCTACTGGATTTGGAAAAATATTTACCATCTGATCAAATGCCTGAATTTGGGCAGTGACAATTTTACTAATATCTTCCGTCCCATCTTCATCTATCTGGCGAAGTCGGTAGTAGTATACAACACCTGATTCGACATGGATATCTTCATAAGAATAGGTCTGTGAAATCTCGCTATTGCCTCGTCCATCTACCCATCCAATAGAGACAAATTCATTCGGTGCAGTTTTGGTAGAACGCTGAATTTCAAAACCTTTATTTTGCAATTCAGTAGCCGTTTCCCAATTTAAAACGATAGTTGCTCGTTTAGCGGAAGCTTTAAAATCTACTAATTCGACGGGTAAAACAGCATTGATAATCAAGCCAAGAGAAAGGGTTTCTTCACTTGCCAAACCTGCATCTCCAGTCAGTAGTAACTGATAATTGCCTGGCGTCGCCAAGTTCGTATTGCTAATAGTAATGGTCAATGTCCCATCAGGTGAAATAGATGCTGCAAAACTACCAGTTGCCCCCACAGGTACTCCCGAAAGCGATAGCCCAACCGAAGAACTAAAGCCTGAGTACGCTGTCAAATCAACGGTATAGACTGCGTCGGTACCTTGATTGACCGTCTGGACACCAGTGCCCACATTTTCCATGACATAATGTGATAAATTAGGCTGTAAAACGAATAGCCCATCTTCAATACTATTGACGATGACCGTTCCGCTTTTGAAGTAAGGATAAACACTCCATGACCCATTAAAATCATCACTATCGCTAGTTGGATAAACGTCGAAGGAAGCTATTTCTGAAGGAACCAATCTATCTTGAATATCTAAAATGCGTAATCCTGCTCGATAATTTGCTTGATACATATAATTTCCTTTAATGTATAAGTTGTGGTCGATAGCAGGTAAAGTACTATTGAATGGTGTTTGTGGAAGCATGTTTTCTAAATCGGTAATGTCAATGATGTGTGTACGAGTGTTATTACCAAAATTTCGCTCATCTGTCTCATCATTCAAATACAAATAATTGTGGTCATCCGTAATCCAACCCTGATGCGTATAACCGGTTGGAGTATAAGTCATTGTACCAATAAGGGTTGGAGCAGTTTTATCAGTCACATCTACTGCAACAAGAATATTAGCATTAAAACCAAAACAAATTTGCTTGCCAATGTGGTCTGTATCTTCCCCTCGATAAACTACACAAACCGCATCATGCGTATAATTCGTAACACCTGGAGGTGGGTCAAAATTACCTGTTAGAGTAGGTGTTGCAGGAGTAGATACATCATAAAATGCCATGCCGCCAACAGTAACGTTACCTCCACAAGCTCCCAAATAACCAGATACTGGATCTGCGAAGATATTATGTGATTTTCCTGCGGTAGGGCCGCCAATCAATGCAGAACCATCGGCAGTAAAAGTGACGGGTAGTCCTGTTGCTGCATCTAGTTTCGATAAATCAAAAGTTTGGATATGATGCGACCCTGCCTCACTTCCGATATAAGCAAAATTGTTTACTACTTTAATATCGCGCCACGAAGAATTGGTACTCGCTGTTGCTAAATGCCCTATGACAATTGGTGCCGTTGGTGTGGAGACATCAACAAAAGCTGTTCCGTTGGTCAACCCAACTAAGGCGTATTCCTTACCCGTCGAAGGACTTGTCCACCCCCATATATCGTTACCGCCTGCTCCACCACCAGCCGTGTTCAGAGTAGCAATATCTACATGAGCCAATAAATCCACACTATTACAAGGATAAATACCTGCCATGCCCGCTGTGCAGTTTGTTTGGGCTTGTAAAAAAGATAAACTAAAACTAAGGATAACAGTCAGCGTGAAAACAGTTCGTTTGCAGTTCATAATACTAATTTTTGTGTTATGAGAGATTATTTCGGGAAAAATTGCCTCGATTATCAAAAGAATTCTCCTTCTGATACTTTGCAAAATGTTTTGAAAGAATCTATATTAAAGTTTGATAGGATTTATAAAAAAAACGGCGATTTGCTTTTAGTTGTCAAGGAGGGCATTGGGTTAGAAATATAAAACAAATATAAGAAATGTTGTTCACACCTATTAAGTGTTATTAAAAAATAGTCAACAACATTGCAAAATGTAGGAGTACTGGGAAGGAGATTTGAGCGTGAGAAAATACAAGCTCCTTGACAATTATCTATCCGCCTGCACCAACGATTGATTAATCGCTTTTACCAAACTTGGGCCAGCGTAAACCATACCAGA
>CAYUNA010000461.1:0-4348 GCA_964445895.1 uncultured Saprospiraceae bacterium
AAAAAACGCTAAATAAATTTCTAAACCATTTTTAAATAAACACGTTTCACCTTCAGAAATAACTAAAAAACTTCAATTATGTTTGGATTATTCAAAAAAGACCCCGTTAAGAAATTACAAAAAGAATACGCAGAATTAATGGAAAGAGCGCGCGATGTTCAACGATCAGGAGACTTGCGAGCTTATGCAGAAATGATTAAAGAATCGGAGGAAATTTTGCAAAAAATAGAAGATATAAAAGGTAAATAACATGAGTAAAAATTATTTAATTGTAGGTGGTAGCTCGGGAATTGGCTTGGCATTAGTACAACAATTATTGGTCGAAAATCACGCGGTATGGGTGATGTCTCGTAAGGAAGGAGACTTAGCAGGGCTGCCTTCCGTTGGGCATATAGCCGTTGATGTAGTTGCTGATGATATTCCAACAGATGACCTTCCAGAACATTTAGACGGCGTTGTTTATTGCCCTGGTAGCATTACTTTAAAGCCGTTTCGGTCTTTGAAACCTGAGCAATTTCGGGAGGACTTTGAGTTAAATGTCATCGGTGCAGTCAAAGTGTTGCAAGCCACCCAAAAGCTACTGAAAAAATCAGGCGACGCTTCAGTTGTCTTGTTTAGTACGGTCGCCGTGGGGCAAGGCATGGCGTTTCATGCGTCAATCGCTGCCGCAAAAGGAGCTATCGAAGGATTGACTAAATCGTTGGCTGCGGAAATGGCACCCAAAGTTCGCGTCAACTGTATCGCACCGTCCTTAACGGATACGCCATTAGCAGAACGCTTATTGTCAACTGCCGATAAAAAAGAGGCTTCCGACAAAAGACATCCATTGAAAAGAGTTGGTCAACCTGAAGAGATTGCCGCTCTTGCCGCGTTTTTATTATCTGAAAAAGGAAGTTGGATGAGTGGGCAAATTTTGGGAATGGATGGTGGGATGAGTACGCTGCGGGTTTAACATGGACTGGTGTGAAAATGATTTGAGATGCCTGCCTGCCGTAGTGCTTCAACCCCTGATTAATTGACAATTACGATAGAACCTAAAAAGAGGGAATTTGAGAGATAAAAACAGGTTTGTAAAAATCGTCTTTATCTCTCAAGGCCTTCTCCAAAGTGGTATCAAAAGGTCTTCTAACCAAACGAACCCCGAAATATTCTTTTTTAGACGGAGCAAAAACAAGTAATGAAAAAAATAAAAAAAGCTGCACTCGCAGATTTAGATAAACGCTTTCGTACCCATTTCATCAATTCTTTAAGCGGGTTCAAAAGTGTCAATTTAGTTGGTACTAAAAGCGAATCGACTGGACTCAATCTATCCATTGTGAGTTCTGTGATTCATTTGGGCGCAAATCCTGCGTTGATGGGATTCATAATGCGGCCTGCCTCTGTGCCTCGCAATACTTATGAAAATATTATAGAAACTGGCAGTTATACGTTCAATCACATACTCCCCGAATTTTACAAACAAGCCCATCAAACTTCAGCACGTTATCTTGCTAATGTGTCTGAATTTGAAGCAGTTGGATTAACACCGGAGTTTTCGGAAGGTTTTTACGCTCCATACGTGCAAGAGAGTCGTCTAAAAATTGGAATGAATTTTTTGGAAGAAGTACCGATTCAACTGAATGGAACAATTTTAATAATTGGTGAAATTGCAGAAATTATTTATCCTGAAGATTGCCAATTAGAAGATGGATTTATCGACCTAATCAAGGCAGAAACGGTCACTTGTTCGGGATTAGATAGTTACCACACGGTCGAAAAACTAGCCCGTCTTTCTTATGCCAAAAAAGATAAGCCCATCGAAGAAATTTAAAATAATTTCTCTACTATTTTTACTTTTGCAAGATTTCTACTACTTTTCCGTTCATATATTTCACAAATGGAGCTATTTTCTTATCATTTATTTCGTTAGGATTGTTTAAAAAATAAGTTATGTTACGCATTTTGTATATTTCGTAGCGAAAATCTTTAGCTTATTGTCTAAGTAGTAAGTCAAGCTAATTATGATAAGTTGACTTACTACTAAGGAACGCGAACTAAATAATTCCACTAAATTTATTAATATGAACAGTTTTGATTCTTCGAGAATACTTGAAATGACATTACAAGCCATGTGGTTCATTTTGCCAATTATTAGCTTAGTAATTGGAATTTACGCTAAAAATAATTTCAAAGGAAGCAGTAGTAGTTCCCTAATATTGGCAGGCGCAATTATCCAACTCGTGATGATGTCTATTCGCGTTTTTGTACAAAACTTCTTCATGCGAAATATGGATAACGACTTGTTTGATATTCATACTTTCTTTCAGACTTCCAGCTTTATTACTTTTTTTGGGCATCTAATTTTTGTTATTGGTGTTTTAAATTTGTTGAAAGAGATAAAAGCAGGAGGATTTGCTAATAAAACCAATCAAGAAAAACTGTTTTTTTAAATAACGAGTAAGGAACGCGAATTAAATAAATGCACATTCTTGATAGTGAGAGTTTGTTCATAGTTTTTGATTTGAAACCCGCATAAATGTTGATATTTTCAGGGTTTTAAAGTAAAAAATATGGACAAAAAATCCTGTCAAGAATCGGCTTTTATTTATTTCGCGTTCCTAAAGCATAATTCGTTCATTTTGACCTATCAAAATGTTTAAGTTATTTTCAACTTGTTAAGTAAGTACTTGGATATTTCGTGACGAAAATCTTTAGCTCGTTGTCTGATTTTCGAACTGCCACGAGGGGTTTCTCAGGAGGAAAAAAAATTATTTTTTTCTTTTATTCAAGGTAATTAACATCACTCCACATATCACCACAAGTGTTCCGACCCACTGTAACCAAGTCAGGCGTTCTCCTAAGAAAATATACGCTAAAACGATGGTTGAAATCGGACCAATGCCACTAATGATTGAAGCCTTGCTTGCACCAATAATCTGTACACCTGCTGTCACAAGAAAGGAGGCTAAGACCGTAGAAAAGACTGCCATTAAAAAAGCGAAGAAATAAACTTCTTTGGCAAAGTGAAACAATTGAAAATTATAAGCGACGCCATGGTGCAATAAAATGGCAGAACAAGCTGCAATCATCGCTAAAGAATTGTATTGTAACGTGCCCATTTTTGCCAACATCTTGCCACTACCAATCAAATAAACTGCGTAAGCCAACGCCGCCATAAATACCAATCCACAACCCAATAAGACGTTGTCGCCTTCAGGTAAAGTAAAGTTTTCGTACATCGCAATGCCTATCCCGATGTAGGTCAAAATAAGTGCAAATCCTTCTACTTGAGTGATTTTCTTTTTTAAAAATAAAAATGACAACAATAAAACTAAGGTTGGATAAGTAAACAAAACAACTCGTTCCAAACTGGCAGTAATATATTTTAAACCAAAAAAATCAAACAAACTCGCTACATAAAACCCCAAAACGCCAAAAAGAAAAATATACCCATAATCGGATTTGGTCAATTTGGTCTTGGTTGCGCTTTTTCGATTGGAACGCCAAGCAATGATGATAAAAAACGGTAACGAAAATCCCATCCGTAAAGCCATTAATGATACGGTATCAATGTCGTATTGATAAGCTAATTTGACCAATACCGCTTTGGCAGAAAAAGTAATTGAACCACTGAGAATGAGCAGTACTGCAAATATTTCACGGTTTGAATTGATGCCAGATAACAGGTTTTTCATACAGGTAAAGGTAGGTGGTTTTTTGATTCAAACGATGATAATACCTTCTTTAGCGTCACCAATTTTCAATGCTTTTTTTGTAAAAAACCGATGCCCAGATAGCCAAGCCAAAATGCTATCTATTTGATGCCAATTGGTTGGTATTTCTGTTAAGTCTAATGGTAAAACAGGCTTAAGCAGGTTCAAGAAGTCAGCAATTTCGACTTTCTTTTTTTTATAAATTAAAACGTCTGGAAATAGTGTTTTGACTAAAAAGGAAGGATAGGTTTCAAAGAATAAAGGACTGGAATTTAAGTAGTGATATTTCAATTTCATCGCTCGTGCCGTCAGTCCTCCTAAAAACATAGGAGACATTGCCCGCAACTCTTTATCACATTGCCGAAAGAAAAAATTGGGTTCAGCACTCTTTTCTGGATAAAAATAGGCAGCGGGCAAACTCAGCGGTGCATCAATAAAAATATGATTAGGCTGGTATTCATCAATTTGTTGCTTGACAAAAGCATCCGCATCTTTTTTCTTTTCACTTTGCAACAAATGCAATTGTCCGTTTTTTTCAAAACAAATAACTGTTGTCCCCGCTAATTTTGAGCCGTAGTCGATTCCGAAGTGCATGTTTTCTTTTTGAAAATGATGAAAAGGGCAAAATACAAAATCTTATTCATCCTTGTCTTTAA
>CAYUNA010000462.1:0-4348 GCA_964445895.1 uncultured Saprospiraceae bacterium
GCAATTTTGCCATCGCTCCAGTTTTTGGTAAATAAGGTTTCATAGTTGCGGGTATCGTCGCGGTAGATATGGAAATGTTCCGCTTGAATGTTGGCGACTACGCCTTCTACTACGGCAATTTCATCCGCTTTCAATGGCTCAAAATCAAACTCAGCAATGTAATAGGTGTTGTTTCGACCTTCTACCGCTTTCGTTTTTTTGGTATAACTGATTGTCCAAACCACGTCGCACGGGCTAACCTGCTCATAAAATAACTCACTAAATTTGGTACGGAAATTATCCAAACTGTAAGAATGAAACATGAAAACGCCAACTTGTCCCGCCTCATTGACAAAGAAAAACTCACACCATTTTTTGTTGGGATTGCCAAACAATGCGCCTTCTAAAGTCCGCACGGCAATGGGAATCACTCGGAACGGCTTTTCGGGGTCGGTGACTTGCTTTTTACCGTTCAATTTCAGACAGGCTTCGGATAGGTTCAAATGGTAGGAACGGGGCGCGCCTGCCATGTATAAAGGGTTCATAATTGTGCCTTCAGCATCCATTAGATTTTTTACGTTGTGAATCGGTTGTAATTTCATTTTTATAAAATTTTGTTGTTTAAAAAATATGATTAATCTTAGGTTTCTTTGCTTCGGTCAAAATGACAAAAGGGGTAAAAGTCCCCTACTCCATCGCCCGAAAAAAGGCAATGGGTAGGGACAAAAAACTACGAATGTTAGTAATGCAAGATTTTTGGTTTTTCAAAGTTAAGTTCTGATATTGTACACCTTCACAGGTTGACGTTTTTCCCCGATTTATGACAGCATCCAACAACTGTAATATCATTGTTAGGTCAAAGGCAAATTCTCCGAAAAACTGTAAAACCCCTCTTGCCTATCCGGTGCTATTTCTTTGTTCAAAAAGATTAAAAAGGAGGGGGCGCAACCTCCAAAGTGAGAAAACTTAAATCCAAACACCCCATGCCCAAACAATTGCAGGTGGTGAAATAATAAACGCCCTATGTGTCACTTCCGTAACACGTTCTCATAGTCTGTAAAGTTTTAAAATATATGTCCTGAATAATGACCTTTAAAAACGGAATACCAATGTTAGGCAGCCAATGCCGTTTGTGCTTTTTCCCATCGACTTTTAGCTATTTGATATTTTTCCTCTACTTCCTTGAACTGAATAAAAGTAGCTTCTGCAACTCGATATTTTGGCAACCAAATCAAAGCAATATCAAACGACTCGCGGATGTAGTCCTCGTCTTGAATATTGTTGATAGGCTTCGACAACATAACAATCAAATTACATTCATCATCTACCTTCACACTTTTGAAATAACCCTGCTCCAAAAAGTCCACAATAGGACTATCAGGCAAAAAGTAAGGCGACGGCATAGAAATAGCCCATTCATTGAGGTCAATACTTACAACCTCAAAATCTCCTTTTTGGGTATAACGGTCAAATAAACTGTTTTGGAGGATATTGGTCTCATTGGTGAAATCAAATTGAGCAGCACATAAACGCGCTTCCTCTACGCTCGTAGATAAGTAATCGGTCATAGTTTTTAACGTTTAATATTTTGTGATTGAAAGGCTATTTTTCCTTTCTTTGATAGTATAAAGATACAACATTCTAACGATAAAACCAAATAATACCACAAAAAACCACTATATTTTTTTACTTTTTTTTGTGTTTTTTAGATTGATGATGCTTTTATCAAAATACAAATGAAAGAGCTGAACTCACGAGTTTAGGAGAAGGCAAAGCAGTAAAGACACACAACAATAAACACACGAAAAGCTGCTAAAACAGCGACCCCTGCGAACCAACTACCCCAGAACCCGCAACGGGCGACAAAGCAGGCGCAGACCACCAGACAGAAAACCCAACCCCAGAACCCACACAAGAAAAGCAGGAAGCCAAAGCAGCTGGCGCAGGAAACTCACCGCTAGAACCCTCCACGATAACCAAAGCAGGGCAATCCAACCCAACCGTCAAGGCTACTGAACCCCAGGACCCAGAACCACAGCCACGAAAAGACCGCGACGGCGTAACAGCAGCGGGACAAGCACCACGAGGAAAGGCCACCAAAACACCGCGAGACTCCGCAACTGACTGAACCAAACGCGCAGAACGAGCGGCAAAGGCCGCACCACCCAAGCGCGAAGCCTCAGAAGCGGAAACCGAAAAAACGGACGCAAAAGGAAACACCTGCCGCACGACTGCATCAACACCAGCAGCACAACCAACCAAAACGCGACCCTCAAAACCACGAGCCAACTGACCACAAAACCCCGCAGCCGCAACCTCGGAGAACGAAGGCGCACGCCGCGAACCAGAGAACCCGACAACTGGAAAAGAAGCAACCAAGGACGCAAAAGAAGAAACTGAAACTGACATAGAACAAAAAATAAAGGGTGAAAAAACAGGCAGAAAACCCGCCCAATAACACCACTAAGATACGACAAACAAAACCAACAACCAAAAATAACCATAAAAAACCACAATAAAAAATAACTAAAGAAACCTCCGAACAGGAAACGAGTGCGGCAGGGGGAAGCAATGAGAGAGAGGAAGAGAAAGCAGCAAAAACAAAGCCCAGCCCCCCCCCACCCAAAAAACCAAGCCCTCAAAAAAACAATGGGATGGATTTTAGTAGTTGAGCTGTTTTTTTTGAGGGCTGATGTGGGATGGCCAATCGGCTCGGAAGTCTGGGGGGAGAATAGGGCCCCGGCTGCACTTGAGATAGCTTTGTGTATTTGCAGGGCAGAGAGGGACTCCCCCCAGCGACGAGACGCAAAAGCATGGCAGGGATAGTTTTGAGATGGCCAGAGCTAAGGCTGTCGCGGGATGGGTAGTGTTGAGGATTTGTGGAGATGGAAATGAGGTGGCCTCTGTTTTGTGCGCTGATTTAAGATGGCTGTTGGAGATAAGGCCATAGCGGGATGAAAAGTATTGCCCTTGTTTAGCTGCGTTTGATTTGGGATGGCTGGAGCTACGGATTTTGTGGGATGGGTAGCGTTTTGAATTGTGCATTTGGCCCTGCTCCGAATGAAGCGTTGGCTATAGCTAATGGCATTGCGGGTTGGGTGGAGTTTTGGATTTGTAGGAAACGGTAATTTGTTATCTAATTAGCTATTACGTTTAGAAGCAATGAAGCAAAGCCTGATAATCAATTTATTGACTGTTATATCCATGGTCTTCGCTTTTAAAATGGATATTTCTTAACGATTGTCTATTTCAATACCTCACAAAAAAAGCCTGATTCAATTTTCAAATCAGGCTTTTTTATTTTAAAATCGTTCATTTTTCAGCATTCAAAATGGCATCTAACTTTTTCAATTTTTCAATTGCCTTATTTTCAGTCGCTAATTCGATAATTGCATTCTGAACCATATCTGATGCTGACTTTCCTTTTGTTGCATTATATACCATATCCTTGGTTATTTGAGGATAACGCTCTGTGATTATTTTTGCATAACCGTTCGGTAAATGTCCATTCTCCTTTAATGCTCTAATTTTCGCTCTGACTAATTTTTCAGCTTCGCTATTTTTCAGTTGAGAATAATCATCCATAGTATAACATCTTTAAATTAAACAATATTAAGCCACAAATATACTAATAAAAACCATTTTAAACGATTAATTCTTCGCTTTAAATATTTCATCTTAGCCATCTTCAGCTTTTTAAAAAATCAATCTAACCCAACTTCAAAGTATCTTCCCTACCTTTTAATTGTTGTCCAGCTCTGGTGTTAATGATAATTCCCATTTGCTTCCGAGCAACTTCATTGAGTCGTTTGAGTCTATCATCTCTCTTTAATTGTAATTCTAAATATTCAGCATTTAAAGATTCGAGATTGGCAAGTACAATTAGCTGTTCGATGGAAGCTTGGTCACGCATATTACCCTTTAAAGTAGGATTGGCAATTTTCCATTCTTTGGCAGTCATTCCAAAAAGTGCCAAGTTAAGTAGGTCGGCTTCGGTGGCGTGATAAATAGATTCTCTTCTAGTGTTCCAATCAATTATAGGAACGAGATTTTCCCGAACCGCTTCGCTATGAATGTGATAATTGGTTTTAGCAATGAGTCGGCGAACATTCCACTCGGAGTTCAGTTGTTTCGCTTCCTCAATTTTTAGACGTTGGAATTCTTTAATGAGGTACAGCTGAAATTCGGGACTTAAAAAATAGCAAAAATTGACTGCAATGTCTTTCTGTGCATAAGTTCCCCCTCCGTGTCGCCCTGCCTTCACATACATGCCAATAGCCCCCGTTAATTCTATCCATTTTTTGGGAGAAATACCAGTTATTATCGCTTTACAAAAAGACTAATATGAAAAAATAAAATTAAATAAATA
>CAYUNA010000463.1:0-4344 GCA_964445895.1 uncultured Saprospiraceae bacterium
AAGCGAGGCGGCTTTAGCCGCCGAGCAAAACGTAAAGAAAGTTTTACACACTGTACTAATTTTTTTAGATTTCCCTTCTAATAAAGTACAAATGAAAGTCTTTTAGCTTAGATTTCATAAAAATACCAAACTAAATTTCATAAACCCGTATAAAAACGGATGAATAATTACTCAACAATTACTTTTTTTACTAATATATTTTTTCCAATTTTAAATTGACAATAATAAACACCCGCTTGCCAGTCTTTTACTTCAATTTGAAAATTATGATTGTTCTCCTTAAAATTTTCTGACCAAACATTTTGACCTAAAACATTAAAAAAACTAACTTCAACTTCTTGATAATCAAACAATTGCCAATCAATAGTTAGCTTATCAGCAACTGGATTTGGAAAGATTTTCAATGCTGAAAATAGCAGAGATTCCGTTGTTCCAACAATCATTCCTACCTCAACTTCTAATACGAATTCACATTCATTCGCATCCGTCACCGTCACCGAATAAATGCCTTCTACCAGCCCAGTTGCCAATGAATCGGTGATGGGAAGCGTAGTATTCCAGAGATAAGTGTAAGGCGCAATTCCGTCCATTGGTGTGACCACAGCTGTACCATTTTCTTCGTCATTGATAGTTGGTGTCGCCGTTGCAGTTGCGGTCAAATTATTCGGAATTTCCGTCACAAAAACACTATCCGAAAGGGTACATCCAAATGGCTGACTTACGAGTGTCAACACATAATTTCCAGCCGTCCCAATTTCGGGATTGAGCGTGTTATTTCCATTCAAAATATCACCATCTTGTGTTGTCCATTCATACGTAATATTGCCGCCCATTGACGCATTGGCCATTAAGAACTCAGTCGGTATTGCACAGCTTAATTCTACTGAATCGCCCGCCATTATTTCCAGATTTTCTAAAGAACAATTATAATAAACAGCAACTCCATCACCATCTTCATCAATCGTAAATACAAAGCGATTATCTGCCGAAATTTGGATGTCTATTACATTTTCAACTCCTTCATTTTCGGCTGTATCATTATCTAAAAACCCAATAAAATCAAGCATTCCAGTCGCATTGTCTCGATTAAAAATAGCTAAAGATTGGTCGCCCTCACCACTTGCATACACCTGTTTGCCATCGGGACTGACAGCAATTGCGTACGCATCTTCAATACCATTTACTCCATTTTGATTGTCAAAAATGGCTTGTTGAAATGTTAAATTTCCAGTCAAAATATCGCGCTGAAATACGGCTAAAGAATTGCTATTTCGAGCAGCTACATACAAATAATTATCATCGGGATTCAACGCTAATCTGGCAGGGTAATCCAAACCTGTCACACCGTTTTGATTATTAAAAACTACGCCTGTTTGCGTCACAAAACCTGTTGAAATATTTCTTGAAAAAATCGCAATGGCATCGTCCCCACTGCCCGTTATATAGATATGATTTTGGTCATCACTAATGCGTAAAGCGGTCGCAAAATTGAGTCCATCTACACCATCAATTCCGTCTTCCATAATTTGTATAAACGTCAACTCTCCCGTGAACGGATTTCTGTTAAAAACCAGCAACGCATGGCGAAACAAACTAACGACATATAAAAACTGCCCATCATCACTAATTTTCGCCTCATAACAGCCCAGCAAACCGTAAAATGCCCCGCCTGAAGATTCCGTGTATTTGGTTTTGTAAGTCAACTGCCCTGTAAAGACATTTCGGTCAAAAACCACCAGTGAATTATCGCCCGAACCCGTAGCGTATAAATGCTCGCCATCCGGACTAATTTCTGTACTCCGAACGCCCTCCAACCCCTGCGTTCCATTCAGTCCATTTTGCACTTTTCCGGTGTAAGTCAACCTACCATCCATCATATCAATTTCAAAAATAGCAATCGCGTCATCCGCGCTACCAGATACGTATAAGAATCGTTCGTCGGGACTAATTTTAGCGTGATAACCTTCGTTCAGACCATCAACCGTCAATCCCATATCTTCCTGACTATCAACATATTCTGGCACGCCATCTCCTGGTAAATCAAAATGACCGATAACAAAATTATTCCCGTTTCTTGCACAAGAATACACTTGATTGTTATCAGGACTAAGCAATATTGAGTTCGTATTTGCCAAGCCTTCCACACCGTTTTGACCATTTTGGACAGTCGCCGTTTCTGCTAAATGTCCATCTCCCAAATCGTATTCAAATACCGTCAGTTTATTGGAAAAACGTTGCACCGCATAAAGCAAACCTGCGTCCTCATTCAACACTAAAACATCCCGAATGAGTACATTTCCAATATCTGGCAATTCAAAAAATTCTGTTTCTGTCAACGTGCCATCTGCTATATTTCTATCGTATTTATAAATTCCGTCGGGGAATGCCACATAAATAAAAAACCCGTCGCTACTCATTTCCATCGAGGTCGCATAATGCAGGTTGCCAAAGCCCGTAGGTTTGTAAGCATCCAGATAAGTTAGTGTGCCGTCCAGTGCATTTCGGTTGAAAGCCACGACACCATTATAGCTTTCGCAGGTCACATAAATTTGTTGTCCGTCAGGTGAAACCAACACGGTATGCGGGCGGTCAAAATTCAAAATTCCATTGACATTATTTTCGTAATTGCCCATCCAACTCATCGCCCCCGTGCCTGCTTCCAAACCAAACGCCGACATGGAATCAAAGGCATCCGATACTACATATAAATGCAATCCGTCAGGTGATATGGTTACATCAATAGGTGAGCGCAATCCGTCAATGACGCCCGTATATGACAAGGTTTGTTCTAACGTCAATTCACCGATGCCATTGATAGAAAAACGGCTAATTGACTGGTCTTCATAGGCTATTACATATAAATTTTCTCCATTTTCACTTAAAACTAACCCCGAAGCCCCCTCCAGTAAATCACCACCATTCCCTGCGTCCATGTAGGCATTTTGAAAAGTCAATTCCCCCGTTGCGGTATTTCTTTCAAAATGAACGACCGCATCGTTGTCCATACTTGCCACGTATAAATTGACTCCATTTGCCGTCAATACACTTTCTTGACAGCCCTCTAAAAATAAGCTACCTTCACCATCGGCGATGAATTGCTGAAATTGTAATTGTCCAAAAACAGGTAGCAAAGAAACGAAGCATAAGCATAGAAAAATAGGTGCACATTTTTTATTCATAGTGGATGTTTGTTGTTTTGTCATTCCAATGGAAGTGACGAAACAGTCATAAGGATTAGAAACGCGAAATTTTAGGAGTTTGTAGGTGTTGTAAAGTGAAGTGAAGACCTTGAAAATGTGGGTTGACCGAAAATGAATTTAATATTTTCGACACAATTTAGAAAAAAATCTGAATATCTGGCGTAATTTTGGGCAAAAACAACGGACATGTCACAGAATGTCCTTAAATATTTGGACTTTGGATGAAAGTCTTTAGTCTTTGGTAGTACACGGTATTTTATAAAACCCGACTTTAAATCTAATTAAAAATCAAGCATTTATAAATTATCTATTTTTAATTTTATACAAACCAACGACTAAAGACCAATCCGTCTAAAGTCCAATAAATATAAGACTATGAAATTATCGTTTGCTGCTATTTTTATTTCAATTACTGTCATTCTTAGCTGTAAAAATTCTTCCAATACTGATACCCAAACCCTACCCGTGTTTGCAGAAAAAGGCATCAATATGGTCGTGGAGATTCCTGCTGGCACCAATCACAAAATTGAAATCAATAAAGAAACAGGCGAGTTTGAAAATGATAAAATCGACGGCAAAACGCGTATTATCAATTTTTTGCCTTATCCAGGAAATTATGGTTTCATCCCTTCAACTTTGATGGATGAAGCTCGTGGTGGAGATGGCGATGCGCTTGATATTTTGATGATTGGCGAGGCTGTTGAAACAGGTACCGTCGTTGCAATTCAGCCCATTGGGGTGTTGTTGTTGAAAGATGATGGCGAATTGGATACCAAGCTGATTGCCATTCCTGCTGATAGTACAAAGGTGGTGATGCAGGCGTATAATTTTACGGAATTCTCGGTGCAACATTCAGCAGCAAAGAAAATGATTGAAGATTGGTTTTTGAATTATAAAGGTCCGGGTGAGATGGAATTGCTGGGTTGGCGAGATGAAGTATATGCCTTGGAAGAAATTCGGAAGTGGCAGAAGTAAATGGCTGCCGGGTTAAATCGGTTTGATAATAATCAATCAAATAGAGTTTGAGTGACAAAAAGCTAAAAATCTTAAAGTTTTCTTATAAATCGCTTTTCAAAGGCTAAGAACGCATCATTGTCGTTACTTTTTGCGTTTCCATTGAGTCTAAGTGCCTCGTAGTAATTAA
>CAYUNA010000464.1:0-4340 GCA_964445895.1 uncultured Saprospiraceae bacterium
CTAAGTCGCTCCGCGCCAACCCAGTCCAATTTATTTTTTTATGAGAAAACCCTTTGTGTTTGATAAAATTTGACGGTGTATCAAATTTAATGTTATTAGTTCTTTTGCAATTATTTGTCCGCCCGCACCACGGATTGCTTTTTTTTAGACGGAGCAAAAACTGGATTTTAAAAAAAATCCAGTTTTTACTCCGTCTGAGAGATTATTTTTAGCCGTGCGGGCGGACAGATTATTGCACATTACACATTGCACATTGCACATTGCTAATTGCTAACCGCCAATTGTTTCACCATACTTCGTCCATCTGCTAACAGAATACGAAGAATGTAAATTCCGCTGCTCAAGTGAGCGATTGAGATAGGTATTTGTTCAAGATTAGGAGATAAATCTTGCAGTTTTGTCATTTCTACGCCCTTTCCGTCGGTAATAATTATTTGAAAAGAATCGCTATTTTTGATTCCGTTTAAATTTACCAGTATCGTTTCTTTACTTGGATTTGGGAAAATAGATACCTGTTTTTCATCCAAAGGATTGGCTTGTGTTGCCACCGTATTTTCTGAAATATGCAACCTTACCACCGGCGTTCTTTGCAAATTAAATCCAATCGTGTTAAAGTCAGGTGCTGTCCCCTGACGCAGCACCGAAGTATAGCGAGGACTTCCCGTTAGATTGCGCGATAAAAAATAATTGGCAGCATAATTAAACTCATCACTTGCCGCAATGTAAAATGCACAATCGCCACTACACCCCGTCGGAGCTGCTTCATAATTAATCGTCGCCAGGTAGTAACTATCATCTTCTAACCATACTTCATCTTCATCGTTTAGTGGAATCAATGTTGAGGTAATTTCTTTAATGCCGAGCGAAGTTTCGGTATTGATATGGGTTTGTGTGCCGATTAATTCCAATTCACTCACCTCGGCTACAGAATCCAGCGGACTACTGATGTTCCATTTATACAAGTTGATATTCAATATTGCTCCAAAAAAATTAGAGCGAGTGAGCATCGCAAAGGTTATTTTTGTGGCATGAAATCCATCGCCATTGGGTATATAAAAGCAGTTGCCCATTTCATAAGCCAACGGTCCAACAGGTGCAAAAGTAGCGTGATACCCTCGGTCTTTGGCGAAGATGCTATCTGTAATTTCAAATTCCCAATCGAGGGTATTATTGGCTAAATTTTCATCTGTCACCGGGCTGTTTACTTCATAATTTCCATAATACAAACCAGGTTCATCCGGCATTTGCACTAAATTCGTAAACAATTCATTTTCAATCAATTGCAAACTTTCTACAGTGTCATAGTTTAAAAAGTCTTCGTAAATCAAATCTTGATTTTGACCATCAAAAATACGCGCAGTAACCGTCACTTCTTCTTCCAAATTTTTTCCATAATTTTTAAAATCAACTAATAATCCAAACTCGTCAACCTGACTTTTTGGCGTTTGATAATTAGGCGCAATGGCATAAAAATTTTCTTTCAAACCCAAATCATTTGCTTCATTTTGCACCACCCGTACATCATCAATTGCCCAGTAAAAAGTGAAACCACTAAACGTAAACCGAAACCGCACGTCTGTCTCCCCTATCAATGTTACAGGCAGCGGAATGCGTTTTTCATTACAAATAATCTCCTGAAATCCTATCAACGGATTTACATCCAGCGGGTCTGTCCACATCTCACCGTCCACTGACCAGCTGAGACCGGTAATTGGAACACTCAAATTTGGAGTATTGCCAATTTCGACTTGCTGAAAAAAACGCAACGATAATTCGCAATCTTCATCCACACTCGATAAATCAATCGAAGGCGAGATTAAGTGCGCCGTCGTTGGAATCCCCATTGGCGCACAAAAGGTTGCGTTAAGAATTGCTGCCCCGTTTTCTGGCGTATGTGAGCAGATAGAAAGGTAATCTTGTTGCGGTGGAAATTGGTTATCAATCCAGCCTTTTGGATGCCAAGTCCAAGGGCATTGTGGTTCATTCGTCCCCAATTCCCAATCATTCAAACCTTCCGAAAAATCACCTTCCCCTTCGATTGTTCCCCAAATCGCCGTTTCGTAAAGAGGATGATAATCAAATAGCTCTACATCGTCAATCGCCCAATTGAAATCATTAAAACCTTGCCATTGCCACTGAATTTCGACCTCTGAAAAACCCGCGGCAGCCGCTGTGATGTCCACATAAATCGTCTGTGTATTCCATGTGGAAGTGATTTCGCCTACCGTTCCTTCATCCCAGGTTGGGTAAATTTCAAAAGTTTCAAAATCATTATTTTCATTTTTTACTCGAATAAAGGCGGAAGTAGCAGGTTTTCGAAAAACATAAATCAGGTTGCTCGAAAAAGCTAAAACGACGCGACTCTTATTGCTACAATCAATCTTAGGTGTCGTCAGTCGGCTATCAAAGTCTTCTGACGAAGCCCCCACACCTGGCGGATAAGCAAACATATATCCATTGAATGCACTCCGTGTTTTGAGGCGACGCAGGTCAATATCGGCATCTTCCAAACTTATATTTTGTGAATACAATGGACAATCATATAAATTAGCACAATGCTCCCACGTTAATCCAACATCAGTCAAATCTTCGGTCGTCCAATCGGTTGGAAAACTGCCATCTGAAAAGTCTTCCAGCCAAAACGATTGCGTATACATAGGAGTGACACTCAGCAGGACGCCAAGCAAGAGTAGATAGTTTTTTTTCATGCTTTACTTTTTTTAGTTGGCTCGCGGTTGGTGAATCACGGCGTGTGGTGAGTCAAGCGAGAGCGAATGGAAATTTAAGAAAAATATGAAGGAGTAGCAATAAAAAATTAGAAGTTAGTCTTTTGGGTGACGGATGGACATAAAAAAGCCCAACCGAATGGTCAGGCTTCCACAGTTTTACTCAATTTTTATTAAACTTATTACCTTTTACAAAATCACCCTCGCCCCTGCAATCTTGCCCTTAATCGTTGGCTTCAATGCGTCTGCTGCATTCAGCAACAAATCAACATCGGTCGGAAACGGCAGCGGTCGATTGCCAATGCGTTTTTTTGAATCTGCGCTCAACGCCCGTCGGTCACCTTGAAAAGTAGAAGCATAATTTTCAAAAATGGCATCGGCAGTAATGTTTTCCCGACGAATCACTTCTTTGGTATGATTGTCATAAAATTCTAAAACACCTGCTACTCTTGCCTCTTTTTGCTGAAAAGTCTCCAATACGCGCGCTTTGATGATGACTTTTCGCGGGATTTTGACATCGTTACCCAACGTATCTTTCAACACATTTCCGTTACTATCCAACACGTAATCCCAACCGTCTTCAATTTCTTTATCATCCACATATTCCCGTTCTTTCACAAGGCTTGGACTAACTTCAATGTTACGCAAATTCATAATTATATTATAATCGTATGTCAAACCAGTTTTCGGCTGCGCATGATAAACTTTCCAGCGACTATTCATATCACGAGTCGTCAAATCCGTGATTTCACGCTCAAAACCTCGCGGTAAAATGGTTCGAGAATTATTCTTCATTGTCAACAAAACATAAGTTGTTCCTAAGTCTAAGGCTCGCTTTTGCAAGGTATTTTTATCTTTATAATTGCGATAATACTGCTCCGTTTTTTCCAAACGCTCATAAGCTTCTCGTGCGGCAAATCGGTTCCCGTTAGCTGCATCAGTCAACAGTTTTTTAGCTAAAACGTAGTGGTATTCCGCTGCTTTTTTCTTCGACTCTTCCATAAAATTGCTGACTTCCACCATATTCAAACTCGCCTCTGTACCGTTTTCATCATAAATTGGCATCAAAGGGGCAACCTTGTTTTGGCGTTTTTGAATACCTTTATATAGTGCAGCGATCTTATCCCAACTTTCGGGATTGCCGTTGCGTTTCAAATTTTTTATGGTGCGTAAGTCTCTTGCATTTGCTCGATTAAAAGCATCGGCGAGAGGGGAAACAAACTTTTCTTTCTTCTTTTTCTTACCCGCTATTTTTTTGACGGTATAAGTAATTGCCTGGTCGTAATTACCACGTTCTACCATTTTAACGGCAGTTTGGCAAGAAGAAAATAAGGTTAAAAAACCAATAGTAAAGGTTGCGACGAATAACAAATTTTTAATTTTCATAATGATTAGATTTAAGCGTTTGTACAGTGTAAAGTAAGTTTCTTTGACTTATGAGAAGCGAGAAAATTGCAAATTTTCGAGCTTCAAACACCTCACTCCCCCGCGCCTGCGGCGCGGGGCGGTGTTAAGAGAACAAAACGGTTTTTGCAAACCATTTTGCTCCCTTAAAATCTCTTTGTAAAAATGTAAAGAAACATACTTTACAGTGTACTTATTTGGTGATTTCTA
>CAYUNA010000465.1:0-4328 GCA_964445895.1 uncultured Saprospiraceae bacterium
CTAAGTCGCTCCGCGCCAACCCAGTCCAATTTATTTTTTATGAGAAAACCCTTTTGCCGTATCATTTACCTTTTTCCTTCTCGCATTTCCTTACAAATAAAGTCCAATTATTCAATTGCAATCCATCAGAATCCAATTTTCTCCCCGATTTTAAAAACAGGAATTAAAAATATTTGTTATAAATGCTGTCCAAAATGGACTTAATTTCTGATAATTTTTAACCATAAAAAAATGGCAGATCAACCAACGCAAGGACGCTACGACGAGTATCAAAATTTTGCATTTCACCCGTATAACATCCTGTTGATGTTGACTTTAGCGGGGGTCTGTGCTTTGTTTCTCGCTTTTTCGGGGGCGTATGTTTACAATGGTATTCAGCATGAGTTACCGCCTGTGAAGCTTCCGAGTTTGTTTTTTGCGAATACCTTGATTTTACTGGGCAGTAGCTATACGATGATGTGGGCAAAGAAAAGTTACCTTGAAGATGAGACCGAAAACTATAAAAAAGCACTCGTTTGGACTATCGTTTTGTCCCTGCTTTTTTTGGGGATGCAATTTGTCGCCTGGTCACAATTGTTTGCAGACGATGTATTTGTCAATTCTAATAATTCTGCTTCTTACCTCTACTTATTATCAGCGGTTCACTTCGCCCATGTTATTGCGGGGTTGCCATTTTTGGGATTGTTTTTATGGACTGCCCGCAAGCGAATGAAAGAACCTGTATCCGTACTTATCTATTTTTCAGACCCAGAAAAGCGTTTAAAACTGCGACTTTTAACTATATATTGGCATTTTTTGGATGCACTTTGGATATTTTTGGTCATTTTTCTTTGGATTAATTATTTAGTGAGATAGTAGATGAATTCGTACCTTGTGGCAAAATTTTTCATTCACTACAATTCGCTTACAATGAAAAAAATTGCTGCTTTCCTCACGTTATTGATTTGTTTTCAAAACGGTATCGCTCAAATTATAGAATCTTCTTGCGAAGCACCAGACTCTATTACCATGTTGTATGAATTTGATGCTAAAATACTGGCTGCCAGACAAATGCAGGGTGACCCAACCTATATCAACGAGACGAAAATTGACCCAGCTTTAACTAATTTTTATTTAGAAAAACTCGTCGCAGTATACAATGCAGCCAATTTCGCAGCAGGTGATTCTGTCACCAAATGCCTACCTATTCACGTATTTCCAGAAGCCATTGTCAACTGGTTTGTTATCGGTCTCGACACTAATGAAGAGTGGGTTCAAGCGCTTCAAATGGATGTTTTTCCAACTGGTTATGCTGTTTTTGATAGCCTTTTTATGGATTTAGAATTAGAGGTGAAAACCATCATTGGCTCGTCAAATCCAGTCATAGTTATTTTGGAAACAGAGAATTGCCTCCACTTAGAAGGGGTTATCAATGCTTTTCAAGACCTAAATGGTGTTAATTTTGTTGAGCCAGACTATTTGATTGGAGATGGAAATAACATCACTGCCCAAGTGGAAAATGGTTACACAGATTTAATTTTTGAGCATGGATGGGGCGATTGTCCTTCGGGTTGTATATTTTCGCATTTTTGGCAAATTAGAGTCGATGATGATTGTGCGGTAGAGTTTATTGATAGTTGGGGAAACCCTGTTGATTTTCCGTGCGAACCCATTATTATTGATGGAACTGAGGAAATCAATCCGTTTTCGAAAGTCAGTATTTTTCCGACGATTGCAAATGATTTCTTAATGGTCGAAATTGAAGAAACAACCTTTACCAATATATCGTTATCTGTTCATTCTATTGATGGTAAAGTGTTGGTTCAGCCAATTTCTTTAGAAGGTAATATTCATAAAATTGATATTACGAACTTACCACAGGGGATTAATTTATTGACACTAAACATTGATAATCAGCTATTTGCTAAGCGGTTTTTTAAAAATTAATTTGAAATTTTATAATGATTAAAAAAATATTTACGGTTGCAGTCCTCCTTTTATTAATCGGTGGATTTTTTGCCTATCAAAAATACCAGGACTTTTTTGAACCCAATGTCCCTGAAAATTTGGTAAATGAATTTGTAGAAATTCCGACAGGTTCCTCTTATCAGGAAGTAGTCGAAATTTTGCAAAAAGGCGGCTTCCTAATTGACACGGCGAGCTTCACAGAAACGGCAGAATTGATGAAATATCCGCGTCCTCAAATGCGGGCAGGTCGCTATCAAATTCAACCCAATTGGAGCAATAAAGAGTTGGTTGGACACCTTCGCAATGGTAAGCAAGCCTCGGTTAAATTAGTCCTGACCAACGACCGAATGACCGAAAATGTCGCCGCTAAAGCTGCTCGATTTATTGAAGCAGATTCTTTAGAAATCGTTTCTCTTTTTCAAAATAAAACCTACCTCAAAGAAATTGGCTATACGCCAGAAACGCTCATGTCGCTCTTCATTCCCAATACTTACGACTTTTTTTGGAATACTTCCGCGAAAGGTTTTGTTGAACGAATGATTAAAGAACACGAGAAGTTTTGGCAAAAAAACGACCGTTTGGCAAAAGCTAAGGCGATAGGCATGACTCCCGAAGAAGTCTATACGATGGCTTCGATTGTTGAGAAAGAGACCAATTACAATCCAGAAAAAAAACGGATGGCGGGCGTTTATGTCAATCGAATTAAACGCGGTATTTTGTTACAAGCTGACCCCACTTCGGTGTTTGCGCGCCGTGATTTTAGTACCAAACGCGTGACAGATTATCACACCAAATTTGATTCTCCCTACAATACTTATATGTACACAGGACTACCTCCGGGGCCAATTGCCATGTCTTCGATTGCCAGCATTGACGCCGTTTTGAATCGAGAAAAACATGATTATATTTTCTTTTGTGCGAAGGGCGACGGGACTGGACAACACAATTTTGCTAAAACCAATCGTGGACATACCCAGAATGCCGCGATTTATGTGCGGAATTTGAAGAAGCGAGGGTTGCGATAGGGGATTAGAGCGTTTGTTCTAAAGATGAAACAAAAACCATATTTTTTTAAGAAAAAATATGGTTTTTGCTTCGTCTAAAAAAAATCAGGTGGTGCGGGCTGCCAAAAGATTGAAAACAGCCAATTATTTAAACATGCTTTTAATGAAAATTGAAAACTACTCTTTACCCAGAGTAATTTTCTCGACTCCATCGACTTTCTCACCTCCCATTTTTTCCAGGAAAAACACTGATGCAAAGCCAATTATCATACAAACAACAACGGCTAAAACTTGTGGGTCACCATCATAAGAAGAGGGCAAAACACTAGCTTCCTGCAATATTTTATACAATTCATCGTCATTTGGATTCACTTGTACAATTGCACCAGTTTTCTTCTCAATCCATGCCAGGGTATTTCGCCAGGGCCATAATTTATTCAAGGAACCCACCATGAAACCAGTCAAAACTGCCAGTGTTGGATTTCGATAATTTTTAAAAGTCCAGGATAAAAAACGCGAAAAAGTTACCAATCCAGTGATGCAGCCCAATGCGAAAACTGCTACAATAATTAGACTTTCTGTTTGAAAAGTAGTCAAAGCTGTTTTCACTGTAGGAATAACGAAGCTATACATTCCTAATAATAATAGGATGAAACTGCCTGAAATACCTGGTAAAATCAAGGCAGAAATCGCAATAGCACCGCATAAAAACACAAACCATAAAGCAGGATTCCCGTTAGACGGCGTAGCAATCGTAATAAAGTAGGCGAGGGCTGTTCCGACAAACATTAGTATTATTTCCAGAGGACTCCATTTCGTTATCTGCCGACCAATATATATCGCCGACGCCACGATTAATCCAAAGAAAAATGCCCACAATAATTCAGGATATAATTTCAACAGCTTAGTAATGACAAGCACGCCACCAATCAAACCAACCGCCATTCCAAACAACAAATTGGTCAAGAACAATCCGTTTATTTCTTCCCAAACACCTCTAACGCCGTCCTTTTTGAAAATAGGCAACAATCCTGGTCCAAACGCTTTTATGGAATTTAGCAACGTCTCATAAATGCCAGTAATGAAAGCAATCGTACCACCAGATACGCCCGGAATGACCTCTGCGATACCCATCGCCATGCCTTTTAGGGCCAAAGAAAGACTTGGTTTCGTTGTGTTTTTCATATTGAAATTAATTTTAAACTTCGATGTTTATTACAGTGTGTAAAAACTTTCTTTACGTTTTGCTCGGCGGCTAAAGCCGCCTCGCTTTTGGGGTTTTAGGGGTGAGATTGATTGAGTTTTCCGTCGGAAAACTCAATCAATCTCGCCCCTAATCTACCCTCGAAAAATGGCTTTAGCCATTTTTCGAAAATA
>CAYUNA010000466.1:0-4324 GCA_964445895.1 uncultured Saprospiraceae bacterium
ACCATCTCCTTCGATATCCATAATTTTTCCAACAGTATAAGAAGAAGCAAAATCTTTATTGCCAACATCTACCTTCTCAAAAGTCCCATTTCCATCCGTATTCCGATACCAGGAAACTTGTTGAGAAAACTCCCCACCCCGAACGATATCCATATCACCATCCATATCAAAATCTACGGGTATATATTCTGTTACCTCATCTGTCCCTTCTGTGTCTATCATCGCAGCAGGTGTAAAACTGCCATCTGGGTTTTGATATTTAAAAAACAAACCATCCAATTGAAACATTAAATCCAGCCGATTGTCTCCGTTAAAATCTGCGACTTCGATGGCTTGAATAACGTCATTTGTGCCAAAACTGGGGAGTGAATCAATAACCTCTAATTCGATGCGGTCGCCAAAATTGCCCAAACCGTCCTCATTTTCATACCAGGTTATATAATTTCGATAAACATAGTTGTTGACTTTTTGGCGGTTAAGTGAGACAATGTCCAAATCATTATCATTGTCTAAATCTGCCAACTTCATATCTTGAAAAAAGAATTCACTGGGCACGTAAGCATCCACAAAAAAGTTTTCTGTAAAAACACCTGTTCCGCCTTGATTAAAAGACGTGATGACCACTGAGTTAAACGTTAAAACAATATCGGCAAATCCGTCACCATTTAAATCCCCGGATTCCATATCAGCGTATCCGTCCTCAAATGCCACTATTTTTTTATCAAAATCAATTGTTCCAAGTCCTTCGTTTTCGTATAATAATGACCCATTGTAAACACTGCCACTAACCACAAAATCAGGCCAGCCATCATTATTAAAATCTTCAACAATCACTGTTTCTGCCGAGAGGACATCATCTGTAATAAAAAAATCATGCTGTATCCATTCGTTCCCAACCCCATCGGCATTTTCATAAACCACTAATATTCGCTTCGAATAACCAATCGCCGGCTGAACCATCACCGCATCTAAATCTCCATCTCCATCAAAATCAGCGACATCAAAATCACGTTGATGGCATATATTCGTAATGGCAGCCCCTTCTCCCAATTGAGCAATAGCATATGGAATAGTGGCGATTATTAAAAGAAAAAATATCAGGATTTTTTTCATGGTTACAAGCATTTTACAAATGTTAAAGGTAGTGGTTTTTCGTTTGAATCCTTTTTTATGGAGTCCATACCAGAAAAATATCCGATACCTATAAGCATTCATTTTTATCACATGACAAAGGTCGAGATTTTATTATTTAAAAAAAAGAACATAATTTAGCATTTCTAATCCATTATATTTAAGTAAAACATTGATTTACAGATTTTTAAGTTGGTAATTCTACAAATAAAATGAACAAATTATTTCCGTTTTTAAATAATTTCTCTAAAACAGAACTGAAAAAATTTCAGGAAATGGTTGGTGCGGTATATTTTAATAAGCGGAAGGACGTCCAACAGTTGCTTTATTTTTACTTGAAAAACACTAAAAAACAGGATGAATTAGCCCTTTTTCAAATGGTTTACCCTGACAAACCTTTTTCTAAGACGGAATGGCATTTGTTGTGTAGTCGCCTATTCAAATTGGGAGAACAGTTTTTAACTTTGCAAGAGTTAGACACCCAAAAAACAACGCAAAAAATACTGCTTTCGACGGCTTATCGCAAAAGAAAGCAACCCGTTTTTTATAAATCAGCCTACGCTGCCGCAGAGAAATTATTGGACAATCAGCCGATTCAAGATGCCCAATTTTGGAAAAATAAACATGCAATTGCCAATGATTTTTATGATTTTATTTCCAGTCACAATCGTAAGCATAAAACAAATTTGCAGGAAGTCAACGACCGTTTGGATGCTTTTTATTTGACCAATAAATTAAAAACGGCTTGTTTGGCTTATGCTCGAAAAACGATTAATCAGGAGACTTATGAGATTCATTTTTTAGCCAATATTTTAGACTTTTTAGAGACGCACCAAGAACTGGCTAAAATTCCTTCTATTCAAGTCTATCATCTTTGTTATCAGGTCATTACCAATCAGGAAAATGAGCAATTATTTACAGAACTACGCCATGCAATAGCGACGCATCAGCATCGTTTTCAACGGACAGAACAGCGTGATATTTTCCTGTTTGCTACCAACTATTGTATTCGAAGACTCAATGAGGGCAAGGCTATTTACATTCGTGAAGCCTTTGAATTGTACCGCTTAAGTTTGGATGCCGGGTTTCTTTTAGAAGATGGAGTCATGCCTGAAAGTACCTTTAGCAACATCGTTTCTTTAGCCGTAAAATTAAAGGAATATGACTGGGCAAGTACGTTTTTGGAAGACAATCGACAATTATTGAAGCCTGTTTTTCAGTTGCCGCTCTATCATTTTTGCAAAGGTCGGTTACTTTATGAATCAGGGAATTTGGACGACAGTATGCGGCATTTAGCACAGGTAGATACCAAAACTGGTTTCTTGCTTTTGGGCACGAAAGTTTTGCAATTAAAAATCTATTATGAGCAAGAGGAATTCGATAGTTTAACTTATTTATTGGATAGTCTGCGTGTCTATTTGCAACGTCGAAAAGATTTGGGCTATCGCAAGCGCAATTATGAACAGTTGATTTATTTTTTCAAAAAATTAATAGAAATCCCTTTTCAATCAAAAACAAAGAAAGCGGTATTTATCAAGGAACTGCAAGCAGTAGAAGGATTTTCTGAAAAAGAATGGATGTTGAGAATGGCTAACGGTTGATAGCGGGAATTTCACGTTCTTTATAGATACCCTTTTACCCAATAAGCACAGTAACCTACCCATTCTTTGATAAGCAATTCCCAGTAGTAAAAGCCAAGCCTGCTGGGCAAAATATCATCGGGAGTTAACTTAATGCGCTCGCTCCAATAATCAACTGGGAAAGTGTCAAAATCCATATTCAACTTTTTGAAAATAGCTTTTGCCCGCGGCATATGCCAGGCAGAAGTAATGAGCAAACAGCGCGCATTTGGATATTTTTCTACTAAAATCTCTTGGGTAAAGACTGCATTTTCGTAGGTCGTTCTTGAATTGGGTTCGACAATAATTACGCTGTCTGGCACGCCAATTTTAATTAAAAATTGACGCATCTCTACCGCTTCACTCGCCAAATCTTGTAAAATCGCCCCATTGCCACCGGTCAATAATATCTGCTTAATTTTTCCAGCTTTATACAATTCATAGGTTTGAAAGAACCGGTTGCCGCGCTCGCTAAAATTATGTCGGTCGTGGTCTGGTCGTTTGTTTAAGCTTGAATAACCGCCAAGTAAAATCCCAATATCATAAGGCTGCTCAATCGACATCATATCGACTGCGGGCGGTTCCCACCAGTTGACAACCAGATTGAAAATAAAGTGATTGCTAAAAAACAAGAGCATGACAAAAGCCGCAATAACCACCTTTTTGCGCCATTCTTCACTTTTTGTAAAAATGCCAAATAGCAATACAAATCCAACCCAATTGATGGGTTTGATTAAGAAAAATAGTATTTTTGAAAGGTAGAAAAACAAAGTTTGGCTATAATATATAGACTTTATGAATGAGATTTGAGCGGCTATAAACTCACTTAAATCTCATTCATAAAGTCTAATTTTAAAGAAAATTAAAATTAGGCATAGATGGCCCTTCCATCAACTGCTGCAAAAAGAAATCGAGTAAGCCTGGTTTAAAAACGAGACTAATCACAACCATAAAAATCGCTCCGTAAATCGCGCCCCACATGTGCGCATCATGACCAATATTATCAGTGCCTTTCTTACTCATGTAATGGGAGTACGCAATGTAACCAATCGCCATGAAAATGCCTGGAAGCGGTGGAATGATGAACCATTGCCATGGAGCAAAAAATACGAAAGCAAAAACAATCGCAGATGTTCCTCCGGATGCGCCCAATGCGCCGTAGTAACTGTTGTTTTGATGCTTGATATAACTGGGAATAGAGGAAATAATAATTGCTCCTAAGTACAGCCCAAGAAATAGCACTCGTCCCAGTCCCCCGCCAAAAATCTGGTCAAAATATTTTTCAATCGTCTCTCCAAAAATATATAGGACATACATGTTGATTAGCAAATGTGTCATGTCTCCATGTACGAAACCAGAAGTCAAAAATCGATAAAATTCTCCGTTCTGTTTTACGCTGACGGGGTGCATCATTAATTTGCTTTTCATTGCTCCGTTACTGAACGCCTGATAGGAAATGATAGCTGTCATGATGACGATAATGAGTGTAAGTGTCATATTATTTTTTGCTTAGTTACTGATTACAGTGTGTAAAAACTTTCTTTACGTTTTGCTCGGCGGCTAAAGCCGCCTCG
>CAYUNA010000467.1:0-4305 GCA_964445895.1 uncultured Saprospiraceae bacterium
ATCGAAAAAATCTTGTCTAAAAATTTTACCGAATTAATTACTACGAGGCACTTATCAATTTCCTGCTCCCTAAAAATCAAGTATTGAAAATAAAGAACGGCACTCCTAATTCTACTTAGGGAATTGGTAAAAAATAATCTACCCATTCTGACTCGTTACCTCCACAAGGTCGGTACAAGCCTTTTTCCATTTAAAAAACTTAAAAAAGGCTCAAATAACCAGTTATTCTCGCATTTTTTAAATTTCTTAAATAAAAAAATTACTTCGCCATAACGGGTAGGTTATTTATTACCAACTCCCTTAGCCATTTCAAATAGAATTTCTTAACGCCAAAATCTCTAAGGTCACTCAGCGTTAAAGTGCCAAAGTAGAACTAAGTAGTAATTCACATTTTCAATTTTTAATTTTCTATTATTTAATCATCATCTTCCTCTACCGCCAACTTCAAATCTCTGTTGACCGCGATACTCGCATTCAACTCAAATCCTACGAGTAAGATGAAGCAATTGATTTGAATCCATAACATTAAAACGATTATTCCGACAATTGTTCCCTCTGCTGGCCCATAAAATCTGTCGTAGCGTCCATAAGAAGAAGCATAGTAAGAAAAAGCTACTGATGTTAATATCGACAAAACGGTAGCTAATGTTGCCCCAGGAGTGAAAAATTTAAATCGAATAATTGTCGTCGCCCCAAAGCGATAAATGGCTGCAATGCCACTATAAATGAGGGCAAGGGTCACCAACCATCGAAAAATTTGTAGTAAAATATTCGTAAAATCAGATAGCCATGCCAGTTCAGTAATAAAATTAATCAAAAAATTACCCATCATAATTAAAATGATAGAGGCAAAAAGTAGTATGCCAAGCAAAGATGTTAAACCAATGGCTACCAGTCGTTTACGAATTAATGTGCGTTTTTTAAAAGTGTCCTTTAAATGCGATTTTTCAAAACTGCGCATCATTGCCATAATGCCGTTGGAAGCAAAAAATATCGCTAAAATAAACCCCATTGATAACACACCTGAATTGGGATCAAAAATTTCTGGAATACTATTTTTTACCAAATCTCCCGCCTCACTTTTCATAATTTGGTCAATAAAATTATTAATTTCTTCTTTAAAAATATCGTAAATGGGAAAATGGGTTGCCAAAGAATACAAAAATATCAAGGAAGGAAATAGGGCTAAAAAAAAGCTAAATGCCATCGAATTGGCGCGTGTGCCAAGGTCGAAACGAGTAATTTCATGCCACAAAAAGACCACTACATCGTAGATAGGGATTTTAAAAAAACCAGGCAACGACGTTCGCTTCGTCCAATCCACAAACCGCAGTAGGTCAGGATGCTGTAGTAGGGCAGCTTTAAGGTCTTTTATTTTTGGAATTTTAATTTTCATATTTTGAACTCCTTTCCGAAGGGCTAAAGGTAGGAAAAAAAGCTTCGGTGAACAATGGAAGGTGGTAAAGTTGTTTCTATAAAAATGTTGAAGTTTAATGATTGTTTTATGAGCATAAACTGGATTTTTACCAACAAATTGCTTAAATTTGATGCAATAAAACGAACAAATAAAGGTTTAATTCGTTCTGAATCAATAACTTAGCATTTTTAAACGCCATAATCTCCCTTAGAAATATCGTCAAAAGGCAATAGGTAACTTAATTTTTTAGCTAAAACCTGTAACTAAAATACTATCATGAAAAGAGAACTACTGAGCGCAATCGCTCTACTGCTAACCTTCACCTGTTTTTCACAAACGGGATACATTGAATACAATGACAACTGCATGGATCGTTATGTTTACCAGTTGCAAGACAGCAAAAATAACGAAACATTCATTTCCTACCGCATCCAAATGGGCGCAAACCAATATGTGATGTTGGAAGTAGATGAAAAAACAAAAAAATATTCTCAAGGCAAACCCGCGGGTACTCGCGCTTGTGAAACGTGGATTATCAATCGCAAAACAGTTCAGGATATCAATGATGGTAAACGAAAAATGGCAGTTGTGCGTAAAGACCGCAATGGCTATTATACCATGCAAGTCAAAGAGGCGAGCTTCTACTACATGGTCGGGCCAGCGTTGGAATACACATCGGATGATGCAATTTTTTCAGTAAATTTAGAAAAGCCAGTTTATTCCAAAAACTTGGCGATGGAAGGTTCAAAAAAGCAGGTTTATTTGGACGGTGTTGATTTTGAACAATGCAAGAAGGGATTTATTTTGCGCAAAACGACTAACTTGAAAGACAAAACGTATAAAGAATTTACGTTTTCTCCAGAAATCGGTGTCTTGGAAAAACGCTCCGTTATTTTAGCAAAAGGCAATACTCGGGTGAATGTTATTCGATTGCAATCTATTGATGGAAAGCAATTGGATGAAGTGATTAATTTGTCTTGTTCTAAAAATCAAGCGGAAAGTTATGACAAGCCAATTGCAGCACCAAAATCAGTCGTAACTTCTTATAATGCAGATAGTTACAATGCGCGTGTGAATACAAAACCAACGTTTTCGGCAAGAGGTACTACAAGCGCACCACCATGCCCGAATGTATCACACGAAGGCTGGCACATTGTCAAAACTGGAGAAACGTTATACAGCATTTCTCGTCGTTATGGTATTTCATTGGCGCAGTTGCGAAACTGGAATGCCATGCAGAATTCAAACACGATTAGTCCTTGTCAGGAACTAAAAGTGACGGCTACTGCGAGCAAGTCTTCGAGGGTTGTGACGCGTCCACAACCAACGGTAGTGACTACGCCTCCGCCAGTAACTCGCAATGATGTGCGAACGACGACAACGACTGATAATAACTCAACAGGCTACACAGGCTATCGTCCTACGACGACAACGGCTACTCGTCCTCGACCAACGTATGATAATACTTATGCGACAGGCGGTACACCTGCATGGATTACTGCTGGAAATTATCATACAGTGATGAATGGTGAAAATATTGCTTCTATCGCGCAAATGTATGGCTTTACGGAAGGTCGTTTTCGCTATATGAACGGTATGGGAGAGCGAGAACAAGTGTATGCTGGTCAGGTTTTGCGTGTAACGATTTGTGAGGAAAACAAGGCGGTTTCTAATGTCGGACAACCGCATCCATATCAAAACACAACAGGTGCAGTGACTTCTTATTCTTATGAAAATACAACACCTATCTATTCTAATTATAATGAAACTTATCTCGCGCCACGGGCAGGAGGCGTTGATTACCGAGTGCATATTGTACAGGATGGTGAGTCGCTTTTTAGTATTGCAAAAGACTATGGAACTAGTGTAGAACGTATTCGGTCGATTAATAACATGACGCCAGGTGAGGTAATTATACAGTCGCAGCGAGTTTATATTGATAAATAAAACGGCGGCGCACGTTTAGCAGCTTTTAATATGTGGAGCAAAAACCCTATTTTTTCATGAAAAAATAGGGTTTTTGTTTTGTCTGAAAAGAATATTTCGGGGTGCGTTCGGCCAGATAACCTCTTGCTTTCAATGCAAAGAAACTTTTATTACACGGTATTAAATGACCCTAAGTAAAATATTTATCCTTCCTAAATTTACCCCCCACTCAAAACCCGTTCATTCACCTCCTCAATAAACGCCAAAATCTCATCTCTCCCTTCTCCCGAATTAGACGACGTAATAAACTCCTGTGGCAATTCCGTCCAATATTTTAGGATTTCTTTCCGAATTGTCGCGATGTTTGAGGCTTTCTGGTTCGGCGTCATCCTATCCGTTTTGGTATAAACAATCACGAAAGGGATACCACGTTCTGCCAAAGTACCCATGAATTCAATATCGATTTTTTGAGGAGGAATGTTGGCATCCACGAGCATCATGGCGCAATTGAGTTGTTGCCTGGTTTCAAAATAGGTATAAATCATCTCTTTCCATTCTGCCCGTTTTTTCTTAGAAATTTTGGCATAACCATAGCCCGGCAAATCCACCAAATGCCACACCTTATCAATCAAATAATAATTGAGATGCTGGGTTTTTCCGGGTTGCTTGGAGGTACGTGCAAGGTTTTTGCGGTCGCACAACATATTGATGAGACTGGATTTTCCAACATTTGACCGACCAATAAATGCATATTCGGGACGGTTGCCTTTAGGACACAAAGCTTCACTTGGAAAACTACCGATGTATTCTGAATTAATGATTTTCACAGTTGCTGTAATTTATTTTTCAATTTGGTCGCAAAGATACGAAACAAGTTAATGAGTTCCGTTTTATCAAGCAAACATAGGAAAAGCAACAGACTTCTACTAAAAGTTCTTCGTTTCTACTCAATATCTAATTAA
>CAYUNA010000468.1:0-4303 GCA_964445895.1 uncultured Saprospiraceae bacterium
TTATGCTTTTTAATCGGGCAGTCGCTATGCGCCTTTTAGTTTTTATGAGAAAGCCATTCTACAGGGTATTAACTTCATTCATAAAGTCTATTTAAACACATTGATAAAAGGTGAAAAAGAGCGGGGGGATTTTCTCGGGTGAGAGTTTGCTCAAAAATTTGGTTGTAAAGGTTTTGCCATTGAAAAAAGTTGATTCAATCGTTTTTATTGACAAAATCGTTTTAACTAAAAAAAGAGGGAATGCAATTTGTGAAGGTGTGATTTATTGCGAAGGATGTAAATAAAATTGCAGCACAAAGAAAGAATTTTTTTTTGATAAATTTTATTTTTTTGGTAACAATTTAGGGATTCTAAAATGTTATCAATATTTTTACCGAATCGCTAATCTCCTAATTGTGTAAACCAATTCACCAAAATGCGCGAAACGAATTTTATCAAGCAGAATCAAGAAAAATGGAAAGGCTTCGAGCAATCATTGGAGCGTGAACATCAAGATCCTGATAAGCTCAAAGAAATTTTTATTCAAACGACGGATGATCTTTCGTTTGCGCGAACCTTCTACCCGAATCGCTCGGTACGGGTTTATTTAAATGCGTTGAGTCAACGTATCTTTTCCAAAATTTATAAAAACAAGCAATCGAAGAGAGGTCGAATCACTTCGTTTTTTACTGAAGAATTACCGCTACTCATGTGGGAGGCGAGGGCAGAATTATGGTTAGCGTTTATTCTGTTTTCGGTATCAATTTTAATCGGTGTGATTAGTTGTCATGCTGATAATGACTTCGTACGTGTGATTCTTGGCGACCAATATGTAGAGATGACCAAGTCGAATATTGCCAACGGTGATCCAATGGCGGTGTATAAAGACGACAGCGCATTTGGGATGTTTTTGGGAATCACCGCTAACAATATTTTCGTTTCATTCCTGGCATTTTTATTAGGGATAACTTATGTTGGGACGATTGGTTTGTTGATTAGAAATGGCGTAATGTTGGGTGCTTTTCAATATTTTTTCGTAGAATATGGGTTGTTTCAGGAGTCATTTTTGACGGTTTGGATGCACGGCGCATTAGAGATTTCGGCGATAGTTTTAGCGGGGGCAGCAGGTTTGACAATGGGAAAAGGATTGATGTTTCCAGGGACATTATCGCGCATAAAAGCCTTTCAGGTTTCGGCCCGGCGCGGTATTAAAATTATGTTGGGTATCATGCCGATGTTTTTTGCTGCGGGGTTTATTGAAAGTTATTTGACGCGGCATACGGAAGTACCTGACGTATTTAGAGCGATATTCATTTTTGCTTGTTTTGCATTTGTTTTTGGATATTTCGTTTGGTATCCGCGCTATTTGGTTCAGCAGGGATTTTTACAAAAACAACCTGAAGAACGCATTCCACCCGACTCACAGCGACAAATCAACGTAACGAGTATTCAATCTAACAGTGGTATTTTCACAGACATTTTTGTTTTTTATCGACATAATTTTAAGCGGTTGGCTTTGGTATCTTTGGCGTTAACTAGTCTTTATTGTCTGGTTGTATTTTTTACAGCTGAGGATGCTATAGGTGATTTATTTTATTTTCCGTATACCAATTTGAATGCGATTGGACCTTTGCAAGTTCTTTTGGGGATTTTTACAGGGAGTACCCTTTGGGAAATTGGACAGTTTTTTTTCAATCCCGATATGCTTATTTTGATACCGGTAAATATAGTTTGTTTTTCGTTGGCTATGTTTATGACTTTTCAATTACTAAAAAAATCAGCACAGAAGCAAGTTGCCGCACCTGATGAAGCATTTATAGGTTTTAAATATTATTTGGTTACTTTTTTTAAAACAGTTGTTGTTGTTTCAGTACTTTATTTGCTGATTTTAACGAAAGAAGTTGCTCCAATGTTAGCCTTTCTAATGTTGGTTTTTGTATTTCCGCCGCTGTTGTTGTGGGGATTTATTGCCAATTGGGAACAGAAAAACGTTTTTGCAAACCTCGAAGATGCTTTTAGTTTGTTAAGCGGACAATACTTCGTTTTAATCAAGTTACTCGGTATTTTGCTCGCCACTGCGACTGCTTTTTTCCTACTTTTTGACACTGCATTTATTGTATTGGTTTTTGAATTTATTGGACTCAACTTCTCCTTCAATCAAGCTACAATGGATGCATTAGCTATGGTCGTTTTGACTTTTATGGCGATGTTTATGGTGTTTTTAATTTCTATGATGGTTATGGGCGGCTTTGGTTTACTCTATTTTTCTTTGGTCGAAACAAAGGAAGCACCTCACTTGAAAGACAACGTTCAGTATATTGGAATGGGCAAGCGGATTCGAGGGTTGGAGCGAGAGTAATACATGGCTTTGTAGGGTGAAATCATACAACTATCCGTCCCTCAAACTTCATTTCAATTACCTTTTCCAACACCTAAAAATCAAATCATGTTTTGACAGCCGATATTTTTCAATCATCTCTGTAGACAACTCTTTCATAAAATCAATTTCCTCTACTTCAAATCCAGGTTCTGCCAAACGCTTCGCAAAGTCCTGCCCATAAATTCGATAGCGGTCATCTTGATTAAATAATTTCAACCGTTTTTCTGGGGTATTCGCAGTTTTATCTTCGATTGTTTTTGGCAAATCCGTTGGCGGGTCGAGTAGAAGGAGAAAACCACCTTTTTCCGTAATTCGATACAACTCTTGCAACGCCAATTGATCGTCAATCACATGCGCTAAGACATGCGAACAAAAAATTGCGGAAAAAGAATTATCAGGATGTGGAATGTCCATTATATCAAATTCCTGCATGGCCAAAGAGGAATCAATATCTGTACTGAGATAGTCAATATTGGGTTGCTTTTTTAATTGCTCTTGCAAACTATACTCTGGTGCGAAATAAAGTACGCGGTGTTTTTTTTGAAATAAGTCCGTTTTTTGTTTTAAAAAAATCATCAATAAACGATGTCTTTCCAAAATACCACAGCCTGGGCAAATGACATTCGGGCGCGGTAAAGCACCTTCTTTCATTGGCAAAAAAGTACGATAAGATTGCTCACAGCCCGAGCAATGATAGCGGTTGCCACGATACCAAAAGCCCCGCACGTCAAGGTAGATTTTGCGCAATTGCCAGCGGAGGGCGGCGGGGACGATTTTTTTGATTATTTTTTTCAATATTGAAGTTTTTAGGAGTCAGGAGTCAGGAGTCAGGAGTCAGAGATTGTAGGTTATTGCAATTTCTGACTCCTGCCCCCTGACTCCTGATTCCTCGAATAAAGCGTAAATTTATCTGCAAATTTGGTGATACCCAAAAAATGCCGCTACTTTGTGCCATGTCGAACAAAGATGCTTACCGAAATTTTTGCCAAACGGCAGAAGATTTGCCAATTTTCGCCCAAGATTGGTATCTAGATGCGGTGTGTTCTGGTGGGGATTGGGATGTT
Source organism: uncultured Saprospiraceae bacterium (assembly GCA_964445895.1). GTDB lineage: Bacteria > Bacteroidota > Bacteroidia > Chitinophagales > Saprospiraceae > CAYUNA01. The sequence goes on from CAYUNA010000468.1 coordinate 3,424, forward strand.
GCAATTGTGAAAAAAAATGCGCAAATTGCTGCGTCAATGCCTTATTTTTTAAAAGAAAAATGGGGTTTCAAATATATCACAATGCCACTACATACCCGACATTTAGGGCCTTATGTAGTACCTGAGCGGCGCGGTTTGAAAAATGAAATGTCGTTGTATGCCGCATTGATTGAGCAATTACCAAAGACTGCGCATTTTATTCAGGATTTTGCGCCAACCATGACGAATTGGTTACCATTTTATTGGAAAAATTTTAAGCAAACGGTTCGCTATACTTATATTTTAAAACTGGCTGATATGGACGCTGTTTTAAAAAATAGAAATCGACGCATCCGACGAAATATTGAAAAAGCGGAAGAAATCGTCACAATTGGTCACGATATTTCATTAGCTGATTTTTATGATATTAATAAAATGAGCTTCTCGCGGCAAGACATTTCGATTTATTATCCGCTAGAAAGCTTGCAAAAATTGGATGCTGTTTTAACTGAAAAAAAAGCACGTAAAATTTTTGTGGCCCGTGATGTCGACGGAAATATTCATGCGGTTGGCTATCTGGTTTGGGATAAAAATCGGAGCTATGCATTGTTGGGCGGTATCAATTCTGAATTTCGGTCAAGTAATGCAATTACGCTGTTGATTTGGAAAATGATTGTCTATACTAAAGAAGTATTGAATTTGCCCATCTTTGATTTTGCGGGGAGTATGTTGCCGCAAATAGAACCGAGTCGGCGGCAGTTTGGCGCAGAGCAGGAGCAATATTTTCGAGTTTGGAAACAGGAGAGTTGGGTTTTTAAACTAGTGGATGGAATGAGGGTGCTTTTGAAATAAACTTAATGAAATTAATTACATTGTAAAGTAAGTTTCTTTATATTTTTAC
>CAYUNA010000469.1:0-4298 GCA_964445895.1 uncultured Saprospiraceae bacterium
GCACCGCTCAAAAATTCTAAGTACCGCGTAATCATCAATTCGGTAAATTTTTACACTTTCTATCGACCAATCCTTTTTTTTGACTAATAACTTTCTAATTTTGACCAACACAATAAAAATCATTCAACGACAACACCTATTTTGGTGTTTGCTTAATTATGATACGAAATACGTTAGTCAAAATATTGCTGTCGCCCTTCTCGTTGCTGTATGGATTCGGGGTGAGTCTACGCGATTTTTTTTATCGAAAAGGTTTGCTCAAGGGGGTAGAATTCAACATGCCCGTTATTTCTGTCGGCAATTTATCCGTCGGCGGCGCCGGTAAAACGCCACATATCGAATACCTTATTCGATTGACAAAAGACTACTTAAATGTTGCAACATTAAGCCGAGGATATAAGCGAAAAACGAAAGGCTACATTGAAGCAACTCCTGTCAGCACTGCCGAACAAGTAGGTGACGAACCGCTGCAATTCAAACGAAAGTATCCTGAAATTATGGTTACGGTTTCGGAAAGCCGCACCTTTGGCATTCCTGAAATTATGAAAAACCGACCACATACCCAAGTCGTCTTATTAGATGATGCATTTCAGCACCGGTCGGTCAAGCCTGGTTTAAATATTTTATTGACGGAATTTCACCATCCATTTACCAAAGATTATTTATTGCCTTCGGGACGACTGCGTGAGTGGCGGTCGGCGTATCAACGGGCGGATGTGATTGTCGTCACCAAATGCCCTGATGACATTACGGAAGAGGAACGAAATCAGCTACTTACGGACATTCAACCATTGGCGCATCAGCGGGTATTTTTTTCGTGGTATCAGCATCAACGCCCCTATTATTTACTTAATATGCAATATGTGACGGAGTTGCAAAAAGACTGGGATGTGTTATTGATTTCGGCGATTGCTCGAACGGATTATTTGGTTGACTATTTGGAAACAAAGGTTAACTCAGTGAAAACTTTAGAATACGAAGATCATCATTTTTTTACTAAATACGATATTTCGCATCTCAAGCGCACGTTTGAAAATATGCCAAATAAGAAAAAGTTAATACTAACGACAGAAAAGGATGCGATGCGTTTGGAATTGCATAAACAGTTTTTTCAAGAAAATAAATTGCCTGTTTTTGTTGTACCTGTTGAAGTGAATTTTCATTTTGAGGAACAGGAGCAGTTTGATGAGTTAGTGAAAGACTTTTTGCTCAATTTTAAAGTTTAAAAAGGGTGCTCAGTAGAGCGGCATTTTGAAATTATTGATAAAAATGAACCAACTATTTTTGAATATAATACAAGTTAATTTCTTACGAAAGCATAATAAAATAGCTTGGATCTACTCCCCTTTAGGAGTCGGGGGAATTCTTTGCCTCTTCCTCACAAGTTGCGCCAACATCGTCGCCCCTACCGGCGGTGCAAAAGACGAAAAACCACCTCAATTAATTGAAGCAGAATCTACCAAAAATTTTCAAACCAACTTCACCAAACGCGGTTTTCAACTCACCTACGACGAGTGGCTGCGTTTAAAAGACCAAATCAATCAAGTCGTCGTCTCTCCACCATTACAGTACCGTCCTGACATTGAATTGAAAAAACGAACAATACTTTTCGAGTTCGATGAGCGCGAAGCACTACGAGAAGATGCAACTTATGTCATCAACTTTGGTGAGGCCATCACGGATTATACCGAGGGTAATGATGCAGAGATGGTTTTTGTCTTTTCAACGGGAGACTATATTGACTCTTTAGAGGTTAGTGGAACGATTGTGGATGCGTTTTCAAAAGAGCCTGTCAAAGAAGTTTTGGTCATGCTGTATGATAATTTGGCGGACTCCGTGATTCGCACAGAGCGACCTTTTTATTTTGGAAAAACAGATGAAGAAGGCGCGTTTAAAATTCAAAATATCAAATCAGATACTTTTAAAGTCGTCGCACTAATTGATGATAATTTAAATTATTTATACGATAGCGAAACGGAGAAAATTGGTTTTTTAGACACCACTATTTTTCTACCTGATTCGTTGCTGACTTCTATCAAATTGCAGTTGTTTCAAGAGCCTAAAAAACTTTCGTTTCGAAACGACGAACAAGACGATTACGGTCGAATAGTCATGATGTTTAATCAACCGCCTGAAAATCCAGATATTCGTTTTGATGATTTTGGCCAATTTACCTTTTGGGAAACGGAGAAAGATTCGGTGTATTTTTGGTATGATGTGGAGGAAGCGCGAGATTGGAATATTTATTTTCAACGGGATACCTTAATAGATACTATTGCAGTAAAAAAACTGGACAAAGCAAAATTTGAGAAAAAAGCTAAACTGGGTTTTAAATCAGGTAAACAAACAGCTTTTAATCCCGATAAAGATTTGAACATTACATTTAATTATCCGCTGCGAGTAATCGATACCGCAGGCATTTTAGTCTTGTCTGATACGACACAAACGCCAGTCGTGCCAATCATCTCCATTGATTCTTTGAACAAGCGGCAGCTGAATTTCGTCTACAATTGGAAAGAAGGTTTAGATTATGAAATGGTGTTTTTACCCAATAGTCTGACCGATGCTTTTGGTTTTAAAAATCCAGATACACTGCGACAAGCTCATAAAACGGCACTCGAAAAAGACTTTGGAAATATCGTTTTAAAATTTGAAAATTTATCGCCCGACACGGCGTATGTTGCCAAATTAATGGATAATTCAAACGATGTCATTGAAGCGTTTTCTATGCAAGATACGACTGATTTTAAAATCGCCTTTCCAAAATTACCCCCAGGTACCTATTCCATTGAATTTATCGAAGACGTGAATAAAGACGGAAAGTGGACAACTGGAAATTATGATGCAAAACGCCAAGCCGAGCGCGTTTTCATTCAAAAACTGGAGGAATTGAGGGCGCAGTGGGACGTGGAAGCGACGGTATCTGGCAACGCATTTTAACGCTACCAAAATGAACAAAAGAAAAATTTTCAACGACCCCGTTTATGGTTTTGTCACGATTCCGTATCCGATTGTTTTTGACTTAATCGAGCATCCATTTTATCAGCGATTGCGACGAATAAAACAGTTGGGATTGACGCATTATGTGTATCCAGGCGCGCTGCATACGCGGTTTCACCATGCCATTGGGGCATGTCATTTGATGGCAGAAGCCATTGAAGTACTGCGAGGAAAAGGCGTTAAAATTTCTGATAAAGAAGCGGTTGCTGCATCGGTTGCTATTTTATTGCACGACGTTGGACACGGGCCGTTTTCGCATACCCTGGAGCATTCGCTAATCAATGTGCATCACGAAGAATTATCGGTATTGTTCATGGAAAAATTGAACGAAGAATTTGACGGACAGCTCACCTTAGCCATTCAAATTTTTAAAGACAAGCATCCAAAAAAGTTTTTACACCAGTTGATTTCAGGTCAGTTAGACATGGATAGAATGGATTATTTGAACCGCGATTCTTTCTTCACAGGCGTACATGAGGGCGTGATTGGGTCTGAGCGCATTATCAAGATGTTGGCAGTAAAAGACGACTGCCTGGTTGTAGAAGAAAAGGGCATTTATTCTATCGAAAAATTCTTGATTGCACGGCGATTGATGTATTGGCAGGTGTATTTGCACAAGACGGTTTTGGGGGCGGAACAGATGTTGGTGCAAACGTTAGCACGAGCAAAAACGCTGGCTTCAAAAGGCGTAAAACTGGAAGCTTCCGAAAATTTATCTTATTTTTTATATCAAAATGTCACCTCTAAAGATTTTGAAAATAACCGCGCCGAACTCCTCGACCGTTTCTCCAAATTGGATGATTTTGACATTATTTCTGCTTTAAAAAATTGGACGAATCACGATGATTTCACCTTATCCTATTTAGCAAAAAGCATCATCAATCGGCGGTTATTTAAAATATGGATTCAAGATACTCGTTTTGATAAAAAGCAGATAAAGGAACTGCGACAATCGGTAGAAACGCATTTTAATATTTCAAAAAAGGAAGCCAAATACCTGGTTTTTACAGGAAAAGAAACCAATCGGGCGTACAATATCGCGAAGGATGAGATTAAAATTTTATTTAAAAATGGAGAAGTGAAGCCTTGGTCCAAAAGCACGGATATGGGGCTGAAAGTTGGGGAAGTGAAGAAGTTTTATTTATGTTTTCCGAAGGAGGTGATGAAGCATTAGATTTAGGAACGCGAAGTAAATAACTTAACATTCTTGAGAGGATATTTTGTTCTTATTTTTCACTTTGAAAATGCTCATTATATCCACATAAATCGCAGTTTCAAAGTAAAAACTAAGAGCATGT
>CAYUNA010000470.1:0-4292 GCA_964445895.1 uncultured Saprospiraceae bacterium
TTTTTGTCCATATTTTTCACTTTAAAACCCTTAAAATATCAACATTTATGCGGGTTTCAAAGCAAAAAATATGAACAAACGCTCACTATCAAGAATCTGCATTTATTTAATTCGCGCTCCTTATCTTAGAATCGGCATCATATTATAATTTTTTAACTCACCGCTTGACCAAGTGTACACCATTAAAAATCATACCCCAAACGCAAACTAAATCTCGTATCATCCTTAGATAACATCACTCCTGCCGTAATCGCAACATAATCAAACGGAGCTGCCCAAATGCTACCTCCATACCCATAATGCCAAGTATCGGTTTGGTCTAAATCTGACCACACTCGACCATAATCAAATGCTGCTGAAACACCATAAGTGAATGGCGAAGGATTATCATCTTTGTGCGCAAAAGCATACCGCAATTCATTGTTGTGGTAAAAAATAGTACGTCCAGCATATCGTTCTTGACGGAAACCGCGTAAATTTTCCTCACCACCAAGGGTAGGGGCGTGGTAGAAATCGTATTCGCCGACATTGGTGCTAAAACCTACCCGAGTAGCATAAAGAAATTTATCATAAATACCAAGAGGTAAATATGCACCTAAAAATCCTTGAAAATTGGCAAAACGGCGGTCAGAATCCTGTAGATTTTGTTCAAAAGAGCTTTCTACATGCAGTTGAATCCCACGATCAGGCATCCATACATTGTCGATGTTTGTATAGTCAAAAATCATCTGTGCACCACCAAAGTACTGACGGTCAAAGACTTCTGCTCGAATGCCATCATCATCAGATGGGCCAGCCACAAATCGTTCAGGTTCTTCTGCCACTTTAATCGTTTCGGCTAAGGGGCCAAAAGCAAAAAACAACCCACCATCATCGCGCTTTTTCAAAGCAGCAAATACTCGATACCAATCGCGGCTATATCGGTAAAATTGGCGGTCGTCCGTTATTCGTTCTGTGCCATTTCCAATACCAAAGAAATTATCAGCATAATTAGGCGTTTCAGCTTTTGCTTTTAAATAAAAATCCCACTTTTTGAATGCGTTGCTATAATCGCCCTCGTAATTGAAAGCGAAGGCGTTGAATCCAAAGGAATAAACACTTTTAAAATTATGTTTGCTCATTTTTTTATAACCATAATCACTGTAAGTGTAGCCTACTCCCACGAAAACCCCATCGTCTAAATTAAAACCAACCATAGGCAGTGGCGTGCCGAAATTATACTGACGGTCACGGAAAATCCATGAGTTGGCTTCATTGCGATTGCTCCTAAAATCACGGGTTTCCCTGCTTTTTATGACCTCATTATCTTCCACCAAATCATCATAAATTCTTGTCTTTTTACCCAATCCAGATACCTTCGAATCGTCCTTGTAAACATCATCGTCTATCCCTCCAACCAGGCGAATGAGCGGCCCTTTTTTGACCTTTCCGGTCACTTGATATTCGTCGTCACCTTCGATTCCGTAGAGTTCAATTTCTTTCGTTATTTCATTATCAAGCAAGCGTTCATATATTTTATCTTTTGCGGTTCGGTCGTCTTTCCATTCATAAACAGTTACTTTGGTTTGTGCATCATCCAGTCGCTCGATGAGAAACAAATTTTCCTTCTTTGTGCCGACAATTTTAACCGTTTTGTACAAAAAGTCATGATACTCCCGTGCGGTTTCCATGAGATGGTCTCGCCGTTTTTTTACACCATCAATAATCATGTCGCCCATCACCGCATATACTGTATCGGGCAACCAATCTACTCCATCCACAATGACCTCATCGGTCAAGGTTGATTGAATGTGTTTCACTTCTTTTTCCCAATCTTCCCATGTCAATTCATTCATAAAAAAATCGTCAAAAAATCGGGATTGAAAATTCAACCATCTCACTTCTTTTTTCTTAATATCATCATCAAAAGGATGTGATGCTCGCACAAACGGCGCACCCAATCGTGCAATTTGAAAAAACAGACCCTCGTATCGTGCAAAAACCTGGTCGCGGTCACGCGAAATTGGACGGTATAGTTTACGGTCAGAATCAGGTATTTCCAACTCCGCCCAACGCCATTGGTCTTGGTGTCTGTCCCAATCGCCAATTAGCATATCGAACAACCGATTTCGTAAAACATTCGGTTGGTCGATTACCGCTTTATCGTTTTTCATGCGTTCTTCCAATACACTTGATGTGCTGATGATATTGTCAGAATGTCCAAAATCACCATTGTCTCGCCAGTTTTCATCCAGCCTTTCTTCAAACAAATATAACTCTCCTCCGTATCGATTATACTTGCCCAATCGTGGCTGCTTTGGCGTATAATATAGCTTCGGATTGGTATGGTAAACGCCAATTGCTTCCTGCATCGGCTCTAATAAAAATGCTCCAAATGGATTTCCCGCAGTAAAGTTATATTTCAAAATATGCTTCGCGAAAGTCTTGTTAAAAGGGTAAAACATTTTTTGTGCACTCTTTTCTAAAGACCGCATTTGATACAATCGATTGTTTAGGGAATCTATTAACCGTACGGATTTGGTTTGAAAACCGCCACCTTTTTTAAATGCCGTTAATTTGAAAGGTTTTGCTTCATCCAACTGTGCAATATTTTCCAAATCTAATACTGGAACATCTACATCCATAAAGTAGGTTTCACTCCACATTTTACCCCAAAACCATCCGCCCAAATCCCATAGTTCGTCGCGTTCTAATACTGAAATCTTAATAGAATCTTTGTGCTCTTCATATTCGGGAAAGACATCTGGTGTCTGTTCTTCTGTCGTTTCCAAAGCTTCTTTAATTTTTTGTCGGTAAATAACTTTTGGCGTTAGCAACGCTGATTTTTCGTAATTAATTTTACTAAAATCCTTGCCTAACTTTTTCAATTCAATATCCGCTTTCTTTAAATTTTTCCAATCTTTTTCATCAAAATCCTGATTTAAAACCTGCTTAACATCTTCCGCTGCCTTTATGTATTCCACCCAAACTTCGCCATCTTCATAAACGTTCATCACCGCATAACCCATTCCTCCGTAAGCAAATGGCGTATATTTTCCTTTCCAAACCGGACTATTCTTTGATCCTGCACCACTCAATATATGTGCAATTTCATCATCTTCTGCATACTGCAAATTGTGCTCGTGACCTGCCGCATACACTATGTCGCCATGATGCCGCGCCACATCTTCTATAATGTCTTTATATTGTTGATAAACGGGGTGAGAAATCTCTTGACGAGTAGAAATAGCTTCATCCAATGTAATTGCCAACGTCCCAATCCCAGGCGTCGGAATGTATTGGTCAGCATGAACCATGGTCAGTGGAAAAATATGTTCTTTCAAAGAATAATTGCCGCCATGCCAGCCGACAGAAAATAGTGGATGGTGTCCAATAATCAATAGATTTTTACCGCGAAAGTCCCGCGCTTCATCCATCAGATTGGCAAAAAATTCTTCTCGTGTTCTTATCGGGCAGTCTTCATTAATCTCAGGTTCATTGTCCCATTTGGTCAAAAACCATTGACTATCGACTGCAATCATACCCAAATTGTCTGATAAATCCTCACTTTTTGGGCCGCTACAACCATTGTCAGGCAAGAAAACATTGTGGTCTCTATCCAAATAATCTTCAATATATTCTTCTTCCCTACGTACACCATCAATACCGTCATTTTTCCAATCGTGATTTCCTGAAACATAGAAAACACGTCCTGGATGTTCTTTTACAATATCCAATTGTGCGTTTAAACGGTACTCAGATTGTTCTCGTTCTGGTGAATTTTTTTTGACCAATCCTGCTTCATAAACATTGTCACCCAAAAAAACGACAGCACTGTTTTTACCTGCTTTTGGCAATTCCTGTTTTAACATTTGCAAAGGTGCAGTCAGGTAACCAGGAGAAGAGTTGCCTGCATCGCCAATCAAAAATACTTGATAATTTAATTTTTTATCGGGAAGAGGCGTCGCTTCCCAACCTTTGGCGTCCTTGCGCAATTGAACGGTATAAGTTGCGCAAGAATTGATAAAAAAACAGCCTATTATAAGCGTTAAAACTTTAATTGAAAATTGCATACAGATAGAGAATAAATTCAGATTTTGTGTAAAATAACTTGCGATAAAAATGTTGAAAAAGGTATTTGTTCAAAAAATAGGCAGGTTTGTTTTTTTTAAGAGCAGGTCATTTTTTATATGAACTGAAAATCAATGATTTAGGGTTTTGACGAAGAATCAAAGAAAGCGTTTAGCGAGCTAAATGACTGATTTGATTTACAGTCAAGCTCTTAAATGCTTGGTTTTCAGGAAGTAGAAAAA
>CAYUNA010000471.1:0-4284 GCA_964445895.1 uncultured Saprospiraceae bacterium
ATTTGAAAAAATTTGCTTTACGACCTTTTACTCCCGGCTTGACTGAAAATAATGCTCCACCCAATTCCTCTCCTTTCTTTGCTGCAGTTGTAATAAAAAGAGTATCTAAATCTGGTCCACCAAATGCACAAGAAGTCGTTAAAGAAGCAGGTACTTCGATTGTTTCTAATCGCTTACCAGTTTGGCCATCAAAGCAAATAACCTTACCTAAATCGTAAAAAGCAATCCATAAATTATCATAGATATCTAAAGTCATACCGTCGGGACATTCTACGTCTTTTTTAAAATGAAGAAAGTCTTTTTCTTTATTGATTTCACCCGTAATTTTATCATAAGTAAAGGTCTGAACCTTATGTGTCAGTGTGTCGATATAATACATTCGTTGACCATCTGTAGTCCAGTCTAATCCATTGGAAATGTGAATGTTAGATAGTACTTTGTTAACTTTTAAATCATTGTTTAAACAATAAAAACTACCCGTAGGTGGTCCGCCGGGGATTGCCATTGTACCCGCCCAGAATCGGCCTGCGGGGTCGCATTTTCCATCGTTAAATCGATTGTTAGGTAAGTCTTTTTCAGGGTTCGCAATAGGTGTTAACTCCGTTGTTTTTGGATTAAAAAAAGCAAAGCCATGCTGCATCGCTAAGATGATTTGATTATCTTCACACGGCACTGCTGCCCCCAAATATTGGTCAAATTTTTCAAAAGAATAGTTATTACTTGTGGGTTGAAAACTATGTAGAATACCATTCATAATGTCAACCCAATACAAGGTATCAGTGCGATAATCCCAAACGGGACCTTCACCAAGTTGAGAACTTGGAACGTTTAATACTTTTTTTGCTTGCATGATTACTTATGCGGCTATTTCATCTCCATTTAGCAAAGGCTGAACTTTAGTTTCAAACTGCTTTAAATTAAATGGTTTTTCAATAAAGCCGCTGACGATAGGATGGCTATTGGCACGCTCTAAATCTGAAATTTGAATGGAAGAACTGGTTATGAAAACTAATGTTTCCGGATGGTTGGCAGCAAAAATTCGTTGGTATTTATCAGCAAATTCAAAGCCATTCATTAAGGGCATATTGATGTCCACAAAGATAACTTTTGGAAAATTATCTGCACCACAAGTATGCAAATAATGTATTCCCTGTTGGCCATTGGACTCAAAAGTAGGCTCAATCGGTAACTTTTTTATTCGAATAAAAAGTGATAAATATTTGTTATCTGAATTAGAATCATCGACAAATAAAAATGGAATCTTTGTATTCATAATCTTTGTGTTTGTAATACATGGCGTTTGTAGCCTATAAAAAGCTACAAAATAGAAATTTGGTTAAATTCGAGGATGTATTTTTTTGTCTACGTTTCTTAACGTTGATAATACCCTAATTGTTTAAAAGCTAAATTAGGATAATTTTTTCAATTTCATTACTACGAGGCACTTAAGTACCTCATAGTAATTAATTCGGTAATTTTTAAACATCTTTTTCTAAAAACGTAAATAAACTGTCTTTACAGTGCATTAAGTTCATACGACTTTAAATAGACTTCAAAAGTCGTACCTCGGTTGATACGGCTTTCTACCTCAATTCGTCCACCGTTTCGTCGCACTGAATTATTGATGATAGACAATCCAATTCCCGTCCCTTCTCTTTCAACGGTTAGCCTTTTAAAAGGTTTGAAGAGGAAGTGTCCGTACTTATTTAAATCCATACCCATCCCGTTATCCTTAACCGTAAAAACAATGAATTCATCTTCTTCGCGGATGGAGATGTCAACGACTAATTTTTGAGTATAATCCCGATATTTGATAGCATTGTGAATCAAGTTAAAGAAGATACTATTCAAGTAAGCACCAATGTAATTGATGGTCAAGTCTTTCGGAATATCTGCTCTGAAATCTGCTTCGGCTTTGTAAATATAAGGCTGTAAATCATCAATCGTTTCTTGATAAATATTTGCTAAATTAAATTGCTTAACAACGGGCTCGGTATTCTTTTTGAAATCAATTAACTCAATCAATCCATTCAAAATACGTTCCATACGCACAGCAGAATCCAACAATTCGACGGTAGCTGAGTCGCGGTCTTTTTTATCTTCAATTTCTGGCAATAACGATAAATAACCCTTCATTTGCGTTAATGGAGAGCGCAAATCATGTGCAGCTCCGTGTACAAAGCTATCCAAATAAGTATTGACTTCCTCTAATTCCTGATTTTTCATAATCAACTCTCTTGACCCAGCTTTTAACTGGTCTTCCAAGTTGTTCTTAGCTAATTTTAGCTTGTTTTCAGAAGATCTAAGGTCACTCAAATCTTTAGTGATAACAATGACTCGCTCAACTTTTTCGCTAAGAAGTACAGGAAACATCACAGAACTATAATAGTGTTCGATATTATCTGGAGCAACCGTTTTAATTTCGTATTCATAATGGGGTATGGTACCATCAACAATCTCTTTAAATCCTTTTTTTACAGCCTTTTGATATTCTGGTGGAGTAAGTTCAAAAATGGATTGACCAATGATGTTTCTTTTTTCAAAACCATCAGTTGTATAGTTAATTTCTTTAACGATACCCTTCAAGTTTAAAATAATAAAATGCTCTTTGGCGAATTTGAAAATACCCTCGAAAATGCTCGAATTCAAGCGGATGGTCTGCTCAATATTTTTGAGCTTGGTTTCATCACGGCTAATCACTAAAAAACTTTTTGGTGACTTCTCACTTTTCAATGGAATCAAGGTACTCTGAAACCAACGAGTTTCTTTGCTTGGAAAAAGAATTGGGACACTATAAGTCAGCGATGATTTATTGCTTACTTCTTTGAACGCTTTTTTAATGTACGGTCGGCTTGACTCTGGTAATATGTCGATATAGGGCTTACCTATTACTTCCTCTTTAGTCAAATGGTAATCATCTGGCAAAAAGTTGACATCTTTAATTTCACGGTTGCTATCTAAAATGGTAATATGCGTTTCTGAATGAGAAAAAATGGACTGGAACAATTCTGCTAACCGTCGAGCCTCTTCGGTTGCTTTTTTCAAATCACTTAAATCCACAAACGATGCAACTACGCCATCCGTGCGGTCATTATCAAGCCGATAGGGTAGTAGACGCATCAGGTAATCCTTACCGTTGTCATCAGTGATTTCACGTTCAATTTTTCGGGAGCGTTTTAACACCTTTTTAAAATCCGTATAGATATTCTCTTTCGAAAAGGTATTGACAAACGTCGTAATCGGACGACCAATATCACTCGACATTAATTTAAATTGCTCTTTAACCGCGGGCGTAAATTTCCGAATATTTAGATTTTCATCGATAAATATTATTCCAATACCCGTTGCTTTGAGCAGGTTATCCATATCGTTATTGGCAGTTGTTAATTCACCAACTTTACCTTGCAATTCTGAATTTACGGTGTATAATTCTTCATTGACCGACTGCAATTCCTCATTGGTGGACTGCAATTCTTCGTTAGCTGCCAGCAATTCCTCATTAGAACTTTGCAACTCTTCATTGGTTGTTTCTAGCCGTTCTACTAAGTTTTGTTTCTCACTTTTCGCTTGCTTTAGCTCTAATTCCAAGGTCCGTAATCGCTCTTTTTGATAAGTTGACTCATCCGCAATAACCAGGTCTTCTTGGGTCTGTGTAGGCACGCCTTCTCCGATGATATCCATTTCTACCAAAATAGATGCATCTTCCAAATATTTGACTTTGGTTGGCTGAAACTTCAGGTTGACCTTGTAAACTTTTCCTCGTTTACTAAAGGTAATCCCCTTGTAAACGTTGGTTTTTTGATTTTCAATGGTTTTTCTAATTCCATTTTTAAAAACCAAAAGCTCATCTTCCTGTAGCATACTGACCAAATTAAAACTACCCGGTCCTTTTGGGAAATTGAGCAGTGTTTCAGCATCTCCATTAATGTATAAAACATCTAGTTTTTCATCAACAAATAGGCAAATTGGGACAAAGTGCTGTAACAACCAATTTGAATACATATCCTCCGAAGAAGTAAAGGGAATAGAAATTCGTTGCGGTTTTTTTTGAATGTTTTCTATCGTTCTTTTTTTTCTGATGCCGTGTACCTCTTTTGATCTCAACTTTGAAGGACTAAGTTTGGTCTCCAAAATATTTTGATAAATATTCCAACGTTCGTTGACTATTTGAAAGGCACTTTTGACTCTACCTAAGGATTCACTTGGGCCTAAAAATAGATAACCCTGAAAGTTTAAAGCAAATTGAAAACTTATGAGCAATCGCTGCTGAATTTCAGTTTTCAA
>CAYUNA010000472.1:0-4283 GCA_964445895.1 uncultured Saprospiraceae bacterium
CATAGAGTAGTATGTCTTACTTTTTTGATAGACTTTATAAATAGGGATTGATTAGAGATTAAATACCGTGTAACAAAAGTTTCTTTGCATTTAAAACAAGAGGAGTTTGAGGATTAAAAATGATTTTGCAAAAATCATTTTTAATCCTCAAGAACCCCACCCGCGTTGCCGCAGGCAACGCGCACTGTTTTTATTGGAGGTCGAAAATTTGCAATTTTCTCCCTCCTTAAAAACCAAAGAAACTTTTGTTGCACTGTATTAAATATGCTGCAAATTAAGTTTCCTTATATTTTCACAAAGAGGTTTTAAGGGAGCAAACCGGGAGTGAGTTTTTTGAAACTTGAAAATCTCGCAATTTTTTCGCTTCCCATAATTCAAAGAAACTTACTTTACATTGTATTAATTACTACGTGGTACTTAAAGCCATTCAAATCATAAAGCCTAATATAAAATAACTAAAAAAGGAATTAGTTCAGCCCAATTCCAAAACCGTCGATAAACAGCGGTAAATTTTCTACAAAGTAAGAAAAAAAGGATGGATTTTACAAAAAGAATGTTAGAATCTATTCGCCTTTATTGATTTGTTGGGAAAAATAGGGTTGCTACTTCCATTTTTGGAGGGTTTTTATGCTACTTTTGTGCAAAAAAAAGTAACAGAATTAATGAATATGAAAACCTTCGATGTAACAATTCCTGTTTTGAATGAAGAGGAAACATTGGCGCAAAATGTTCTGATTTTACATGAGTTTTTGTGGAAACATTATCCCAATAAAAATCAATGGAAAATTGTGATTGCAGACAATGGCTCGACTGACCGAACGCTCGAAATAGCCTTGGAACTATCACAAGAGAAACCAGAAATAATGGTTGTAGATGTTCCAAGACGTGGCGTTGGATTGGCATTGAAAACGTCTTGGGGACAATCTAAAGCTGACATTGTCGGCTACATGGATTTGGATTTGGCGACGGATTTATCCCATTTTTTGGAGGCTTACGAAAAAATTGCGGCAGAGGATTATGACTTGGTTTATGCCTCGCGTTTGCATGCCCAATCGAAGGTGATAAATCGACCATTTAAGCGAGAAGTGAGTTCGCGTGTATTTAACTTTATGCTAAAAAAGTATTTAAACGTCAGCTTTTCAGACGGTATGTGCGGTTTTAAATGGCTGAAACGCGAATGGTATCCGAAATTATACGAAGCAGGTGCGCAAAATGATGGCTGGTTTTTTTCAACAGAATTGCTGACTACGGGGGAATGGTTGGGTGCGAAGATTTACGAATTGCCAGTACAGTGGACGGATGATGTGAGTAGTAGTCGAGTCGAAATTTTACCGCTGGCAAAGCGATATATGGCAGCGATGAAGGACTTGAAACAAAGGAAACCTTTTAAGTAATGAGGACAAAAAGACCTGTCGAGTTGGCGGAGTTATTTTTGCTCCCTCTAAAAAAAGAAATTAGTGGTGCGTGCGGACAGCAGATAGATAAGGAACAAAACCAAATTCTAAAGTGCCAAAGTAGAACTAAGTGAGCCGAAGAAATAAATTTGTACTTATGAAACAAAATTTAGATACTATCTCGCCTATTTTGGGAACGGCGATGTGGGGATGGACGACACCCAAATCGGTGGCGTTCCAATTGTTGGATGAGTTCTATAAAAGAGGGTTTAGAGAAGTAGATGGTGCGACGAATTACCCTATTAATAAGAATGTTCAGGATTGGCGGGCGGCAGAGAAAATATTGCAAGAATGGACAAAAGTACACGGAGTAGAGGATTTGAAAATTATGATGAAAGTTGGTAGTTTGAATAACTTGAAAATGCCTGATCATAATTTGACAAAATCGTTCCTGTTGATGAACTTTGAGGAGTATCGTTCTATGTTTGGAAAAAACCTTGATACCTGGATGATTCATTGGGATAATCGGGCAGATAAAACGGCAATTTTAGAGAGTTTTGAAATGTTTCAACTTGCTGTACGTCAGGGTTTTAAGGTTGGTTTTTCTGGACTGAAAAACCCTGAAGTTTATGCTGATTTGAATAAAGATTTTAATTTCGATTTTCGTATTCAAATGAAGCACAATTTGCTACATTCTGATTATAAAAAGTATCACGCTTTTCATGGAAAACGGCGGTTTATAACCTACGGAATTAATGCTGGGGGCATCAAATTAAATGCACAAAATTATCATCAAAATAGCTCCCTAAAAGCTCGTGCAGCGGACTGGATTCCACCATCGCCAATTTTAAAAAAAGCAGAAAATACAATTGAATTTGCAAACCAAAATAACGCTCGTCCAAAACTTTCTACTTTCAATGAATTGGGAATGATTTATGCGTTTTATCATACCGATATAGCGGGCATTTTATTAGGAACTTCTCGAAAGGAACAATTGAAAAGCAGCTTAGAGTTCATGCAGCAAATGTTGGATAATGATTATGAGGATGTTTTTAAAAAGTTGCAGGAAAATTAAAAATGGTATAAAAGAATAGAAACTTATCAATAGCGAAAGAATCCCTACTTTTGGCCAATAATTATCATTTTAAAGTAAGAGTTACTTTCAAAGTAACTCTTACTTTAAAATGATAATTATTGGCCAACGTAGGAGTTACTTTCAAAGTAACTCTTACTTTTACGAGAGAAATTTTCACAGAGGGAACAAAAACTGGATTTTTTATAAAAAATCCAGTTTTTGCTCCCTCTAAAAAAATAAAATTAGTGGTGCGGGCGGACAGAAGATAGAAAATGAACTACACCAAAATTTTACGAATTATTAATTTTCAATTTGCGGGGCTACAAAGTAACTCCTACGTTGGACGGTATCTAACGGGTGTAAAAGTAAGAGTTACTTTCAAAGTAACTCTTACTTTTACACCCACTAAATCAACTAACTCAACCAATCAACAACTCAAAAAAATACGATTATCTTATCATTGGCGGCGGCATTTTTGGTGCCTATGCGGCCTTGTATTTAGCTAAAAAAGGATACAAGATTGGCTTGATTGAAAAGGAAAATGCTTTATTCAAAAAAGCGTCAATTGTCAATCAGGCACGACTGCATAGTGGGTATCATTATCCACGCAGTGTAGCGACGGCAATCATGTCGGATGATAATAAGGCGAGGTTTACCCGTGAACATGAACCTTTTATAAATTTTAAATTTGAAAAATATTATGCGATTGATAAATTTGGGTCCTTCACGGATGCGGCGCAGTTTGAGCGTTTTTGTCAATTTGTCAAAATAAAATGTGATGCTGTAACGCAACATCCGTTGTTTAATTTTAATCGGCTGGAAGCTTTGTATTTGACGACAGAATATACGTTTGACCCTATACTAATTGCAGAATATTATAAAGAAAAATTAAAGGATAATAAAAATATTGAATTGTTGATGTCAACGAGGATTTTAAGTGTAGAACAATTAAATTCCCGTTGGCAATTAGAAGTGCAAAATGTTGATAGTCAAGGGTTTGAAAGAGTAGAAGCGGCTGGGGTTATCAACGCAACTTATAGTGGAAGCAACGCAATTAATCAACTTTTTGGCGTTCGGGAAATTAATTTGATGCACGAAATTTCGGAGATGTCGTTCGTCACTTCGCCGCAGTTGAAAAACATGGGATTGACGGTGATGGATGGACAGTTTGGGTCGATTATGCCTTATGGAAAATCAGATTTATTGTCCTTATCATCTGTCGCGTATACACATCATAAAGTTTCCTATAATAATCTACCAACATTTGATTGTCAGACTAAAAATCCGGATTGTGAACCCAATTTTACGTCTATTTGTAATTTTTGTTCAGAAAAACCAACTTCTAATTACCGTAAAATGATGGCACAAATTGGTCATTATTTTTCTGATGCGGTACAGTTGCATTATTTCACGTCAATGTTTACCATTAAATCAAAATTGAAAGCGAATTATATCGACGATGGTCGCCCAACGGAAATTAGTCAATTGCATAGTAGGCCTGATTTTTACTGTATTTTCGCAGGGAAGATTAACTCGATTTATGAAATTGAGAAGATTTTGTAATTGCTGTTTAATAAGTACATGACACTATTTATGTGGATAATTTTGACAGAGAGATTTTTTCGATAGTTTTCTTTTAAAAATCGTTGCATGGTCTGCATCATGGAACTATTTTTAAGAGGAAAATAGCGGAAAAACATCCTGTCAAAATATCCAGATAAATAGAGTCATGTACTTACCTACAGTATGCACACATCTGGACTTAGTCATTAATTTGATGATTTTTCAAATACAATCTAGTTCTTTAGCCTTTT
>CAYUNA010000473.1:0-4282 GCA_964445895.1 uncultured Saprospiraceae bacterium
ACTTAATTAAAATGAATAGGGGGAAAGCTATTCTATATCGTCAAAGGGTCGGGAAGCACATTGTTTCCTGATGATAAAACGACCTAAAACATGAAAAAAGACGATTACACTTTACTGATTTACAAGCATCTTAAAGGAGAATTATCTTCCGATGAGCAAAAATTGTACACGCAATGGCTAAAAGAAAATGCTGAAAATCAAGCATTAGCGGAGGAAGTTACTAAAAACTGGGAACTAAGTAGCCAATATTCACCTGACTTAAATGTGGATACCAAGGCGGAATTTGAGCCACTTCGACAGCGCATTCGGCAACATAAAGCGCAGGAAAACCAAGGTGGAAAAGTAGTTCAAATGAAGTCATCGCGCAGACGGTGGCTATCTATAGCAGCAGCGGCAGCAGTCTTTATCGCTGCGGGGCTTTGGTGGATTATGCAAGATTTTGGAGAGCAAGAAATGATGGCTTTTTCTACGTCGATGGGAGAAAAAAAATCAGTAACCTTGAAAGATGGTACGGTTGCTTATTTGAATGAAAATAGTCGCCTGCTTTATCCCGTTAGTTTTGATAATTCTACACGAACAGTGGAGTTTTCTGGGGAAGCCTATTTTGAAGTAGCCAAAAATCCGAGTAAGCCATTTATTATTGAAACAACGGATGTTAAAGTAGAAGTGTTGGGTACAGCATTTAATCTACGGGCTTATCCGAATGAAGCTAAAAAAGATGTATTGGTTGCAGAGGGAAAAGTGCGGTTTTCGGCAGTTGATTCTGGTCAATCTGTAGAGTTGATTGCCAACCAAGAGGGCGTTTTTAATCGTGGAAACGTTGAAAAAATTGAAAATTCCAAGAGTAATGCGTATGCCTGGAAAAGCGGTGTGTTGAGTTATAAAGATACGCGGCTGGAAGATGTTTTGAATGATTTGGAACGAGTATTTAACGTAAAAACAACTTTAGCCAATCAAGAATTAACCAATTGTCAATTGACAGGGCGTTTTCCGAATGCTCAACCAAAGGCAATTTTAGCGTATGCTGCTACTTTTTTAAAAATGGAATTGGTTGAAATTAATGAAAAAGAATTTCAACTGAAAGGTGGCAATTGTGAATAATTTTTGTCTATGATAGACTTATCAATTCGTTTTTTATTAAAACTTATATTGCCTGTCAAATGGTTGGTTTTGGTTGCCCTAACACTGACATCCACTACCCTGCTTTCCCAATCTTCTTTAGAATCACGTATTGATTTTTCGGTCAAAAATATGGCAGTAGAAGATGCGCTTTTGCAACTAAGTGAAGTCGCCAATATCGGTATATTATTTTCTGCTGACCTGTTTTCTGACGCTCAAAAAATAACCATTAATGCTAAAAATGAAGTTGTTGAAAAAGTATTAAAACAATGCCTTGCCGAGACTAAAATTATATTTAAATTAGAATCAGGTAATCTCATTTTGTATCCTCGACCTCCTCGAAAATTAACATTAAGTGGCTTTGTTGAAGATGCCAAAAGCGGTGAAAGATTAATAGCCGCTACAGTAGTTGATTTAAATTCTGGTAAAGGTACAACAACGAATGAATATGGATTTTTTAGCTTACAAATCCTGGAGGGCAATAGTCAAATTCAAACTTCTTACGTTGGATATAACACTGATAATCAGTTGGTTAGTTTAAACAGAAATAAACAAATAATTTTTAAACTACAACCTGCATTGACGCTTTCAGAAATCGTTGTTTCACCAAAAGAGACGGCAAAAAACAGTCAACAATTTCTTTTGGACAAAGGACTGCAAGTGACAACGAAGGACTTGGAAAGTGTCCCTACCTTAGCTGGAGAAGCAGATTTATTTCGGTATTTGCAATTGCAGACAGGTGTGCAGGGAGGCGCGGATGGACTGGGTGGCTTACACGTAAGAGGCGGTGCTACAGA
Source organism: uncultured Saprospiraceae bacterium (assembly GCA_964445895.1). Classification (GTDB taxonomy): domain Bacteria; phylum Bacteroidota; class Bacteroidia; order Chitinophagales; family Saprospiraceae; genus CAYUNA01. Next base: position 1,917 of record CAYUNA010000473.1, read on the forward strand.
CCAAAATCTGGTACTAATGGACGGCATTCCCATATACAATCCTTCGCATACGCTGGGGCTTTTTTCCATTTTTAATTCACCAACCATCAAGACTGCAAAATTAGTAAAAGATGGCTTTTCGGCGCGATATGGTGGGCGGCTTTCGTCAATCATTGATGTACGAATGAAAGAAGGCAACAATCAAAATTTTGCAGGTTCATTTGGCATAAGCACTTTAGCGACAAATCTGTTATTAGAAGGGCCCATTGTGAAAAATAAAATTGGCTTTTTATTATCCGCCCGACGAAGTCATATTGACCCATTGGTTGTTCATTTGAGTAAAAAAGAAAAGCGGAAGGAAGGAGAAGAATTTGATGGGCAAACGAATTATCATTTTTATGATATTAATGCAAAATTACACTTTCATTTGTCAAAAAGTGACCGATTATTTTTAAGCTTTTATAAAGGCGCTGACCGATTTGAAGACGACAATAGTTTCTTTTTTGAAGAAATAGATAATTATTACTATCAGGGTGAAATTATTGAACTTTTTGATGATCAATGGGGACAAAAGCTAGATTGGGGCAATCAAATTGGGGCGATTCGCTGGAATCATTTGTTTGGAGAAAAACTATTTGCCAATGCGACTTTTACCTTTAGTGAATTTGCCTATATCAGTCAAAACTTCTATTCTCTATACGATGAGTTTTATGGTGTAGTACAAACAGATGAAGAATACTATACTCGTTTTCAATCAGTTATGCAAGATGGTGGTATAAAATTGGATTTTGATTATTTCCCAAACAACAAGCACCATTTGACTTTTGGTGGTGGTTTTTTATTAAGAAATTTCAAACCAGGTCAAATTCAAATTACAGATAATAGTTTTGTGAATACAGACAATTTTGATGGAATTTCTGAGTTTTTTGATGAAACATTTGCACCACTTTCTTCTTCCGCAAAAGAGTATGAATTGTATGCAGAAGATAAATTTCTATTGCATCCAAAACTGGCGATTCAAGCAGGTATTCACGCTGCTTTTTTTCAAACAGCAGACGAAATTTTTCCTTCCATTCAGCCGCGATTAAACGTATTGTGGACACCAGCTAATCGTTGGCAACTATCGTTTTCAGGCAGTAGAATGACGCAATTTATGCACATTTTGACCTCATCGGGTAATGGCTTTCCGAATGATATGTGGATACCTTCGTCAAGCGTAGCCAAACCAGAAAATGCATGGCAAATATCAGCTGAGGCGTCCTTTAATGTTGATGAAAATTGGACAACTAAACTCGGTAGTTATTATAAAAAAATGAATAACCTGATAACTTACCGAGACGCAGCAACCTTACCAAATTTATTAGAAAATGACCCGTTTTTTTGGGAAGAAGATATAACGACTGGAGATGGTACAAGCTATGGTATTGAGTATGAATTGACAAAAAAACAAGGCAAAACAACGGGAGTTTTTGCCTACAATTGGGTCAAAACTTTTCGCCAATTCGCAGGGTTGAACAACAATCGACAATTTCCTTTTAGAAATCATCACGAGCATCATTTTGTGCTGCATTTGAACCATCAGTTTAATGATTTTTTTTCCGCCAATTCGATTTTTGAATATGGCTCTGGGCAACAGATTACGCTCGTTGAAACAGCAGAAGATTTCGCTCCAATCGACAACATCACTTCCATACCCAACGCCCTGAGTGCCTATAATGCTTTCAAATTACCCGCTTATCATCGTTTGGATTTGAATGTGCAAGCCAATTTTGGTAAAAAAGATTTCAAACATCAAATAACGCTTGGTGTGTACAATCTTTACAATCGACAGAATCCATATTTTATTTATGAATTAAATGATGAATTTTTTCCCCAGAATAATGGGCGAAAACAGAATAGTGCATTACCAATTTTGCCAACGATTGGGTATCGGATGAAGTGGCGATAAATTTCTCCTCCATACTTATATGATTATCTCGCGAAGAGACTTAAATATCCACGGGGTGTCCAGAAATTACCTTGATTAAACATCAGGTAACGTTTTGTGCATTTTCTATTTTTTGTCCGTCCGCACCACCTGTTTATTTTTTATAGACGGAGCAAAAGCTGGATTTTTCATAAAAATCCAGCTTTTGCTCCGTCTGAAAAAAGAAATTCGAGGTGCGGACGGATAGAAAAAGGTTAGAGAACTGGATTGCAACTGAAAAATTCAATGACTAAGTCGGGATGACTCATATTTATCCCTCAATAATTCCACCCGCGTTGCCACAGCCATCGCGCACTACTATTTATGAGAAGTAAAAAATTACATTCTATTTTACGAAGTCCAAACGAATAAAGGGCTTTCTCATAAAAACTAAAAGGCGCATAGCGACTAAACTATTGGT
>CAYUNA010000474.1:0-4280 GCA_964445895.1 uncultured Saprospiraceae bacterium
ATTCAACTCCACCCGCCGATTTAACTGATAATTTGCTTCCGTCGTTCCAACTTCTGAAGGTTCGCCCTCACCGTAATATTCCGCGACAATTTGGTTGCGTTTTGCACCTCGATTCATCAAATAAAACATTACTGATTCGACTCGACGCTTGGAAAGCGCATCATTATATTCATTGGAAGCACGCTCATCGGTGTGTCCTGTAGCCCGCACGCGCCACTCAGGATGGTCTACCAAATACTCGGCTAATTTATCCAAGTCCTGAAAATATTGTCGTTTAATATTGTCTTTATCCAGGTCAAAATAAACGTGACGGATGGCAATATCTTTGGCTTCCCGAATTTCATTGGTGACCACACTCGCTGCGGCTACTGGCGGACAGCCTTTCAAATAAAGTGGTCCTGGTTCGGTTGGGCACTCGTCAAGTGCATCAACAACACCGTCTTTGTCGCCATCTTCACCCGGGCAGCCTTCTGTACCATATGGTCCGGCTAAATCCGGACATTTGTCCTGGCTGTCAACGATACCATCTTGATCACGGTCATCAATTGGGCAGCCCGAATTAGCCAAAGAACCCGCCAAATCCGGACATTTATCCAAATCGTCGCGAATGCCGTCTTTATCTCGGTCGTCTCCTTGGTCATCCTCTGGGTCGTTATCTGCAACACTTTCGTCTGGGCAGCCATCATTTTCAGGTTGACCAGGCACTTTTGGACATTTGTCATCTTTGTCCATCACACCGTCTCCGTCCGAATCTTTGGATTTACAAAAGCGGTAACCCAACGTGATTTCATGAGAACCATTGCTGACTCTGTTCAAATTAGAAGTTGCCATATCATAAGCATAAGCTAAGGTCATTCTATCGTTTAGTGTTGCTCCAACCAATGCCGCAATCGTTTTATCACTTCGATAAGTACCACCAAGCCAAAGCATATTTTTCCAAAAGACACGAGCCGTTCCTTCCCATTGAAGAGGAGTGTTTTTGACCATTTTAACCAGGGCAGAAGGTTCTACGGAAAACTCGCGATTGATGCGCATTTTATAGCCAACCATTCCATAATAATGACGAACCAACTCATTTTGAGATAAATCTTCTTCGTCAAAATTTAACTTGGGTTCAAAAATTTGCGGTACAGAAAATCCAACATACAAGCCCTTCCGTTGTACATACACACCGGCACTAAAATCAGACAACCACATGCCATTCAAGCCATTCATAATGGTTTCATCTTGAATTGTTTCTGCATTATAATCGTCTCGCAAACGAATATTGTAAAGACCTGCGCCCATTCCAACAGTCACGGTGGTCAATGAGTCCAATTTTTTAGCAAACGACAAAGCCAAACTTCCGCCAGTTCGCTTTAATTTACCTGCTTCGTCATTGTAAAAATAACCACCAATCCCCAATGGAATGCTCTGCAATCGTCCTTGTCCGCTCAAAATCGCAGTCTGCGGATTTTCTTTCAAACCCGTCCATTGATTTCGGTAAACCAATCGGGCTTCTGGGCAATCTGTACTTCCGGCAATAGCTGGATTGAATCCTAAACTATTCAGGGAGTAATGAGAAAACAGCGGATACTGCTGCGCCTCACAATTGATTGAAAATAAAAGTATTATAAATAAAGGTAAGAGTAGTTTATTCATTTTTAGAGTGTTGTTTAATGTTTAATGGCTACGGATTAATGTTTAATGTAGTACCAAACATTAATTCGTAACCATTGAACATTAAGAAGTTATCGAATAACTGTCACCGCACCACCAAACACTGTCTCTGCTTCGTCTTTGTATTGGATGACAAAATAATAGGCGCCAGTTGGGAGTTCGTTGCCATCACTGGACAACCCACGGAAAGCATTCAACGCATCGCCATTGACATAACCGCCTTTAGACTGCCACACCAATTCTCCCCAACGGTTGTGGATAACGACCTGATTGTTTGGAAAATTTTCAATGCCAGGAATCACCCAAGAGTCGTTTACGCCATCATTATTTGGTGAAATAATATCGTATAAATTGTCTTCGCCATCTTCACAAATATTAAAGACAGTGAAGGTCGAATCACCTTGGCAACCAAAAATATCGGTCACCGTGACCGTATATTCACCCGCTGTCAGGTCTTCATTTCGGAGTGTATTTTCATCATTTGACCACATTAGTTCATAACCTTCTGCACCACCAATAATGTCGATTTCGATGCTACCATCCTGAGTGTCGGTGCAAGATTCAGGAACCATCGCAATCTGTACAATCGTAATTGGCGTTGGCGGACCATCCACGGTTACAATACTTTCAAATTGACAACCATTCGCATCTGTAACCGTAAAAGGATAGCTGCCTGCTGCCAAATCTGTCCGCAATCTGTCTGCTGTCGGGTCATCTTCCCAAAGAATGCTGTAAGGGTCAGTGCCACCAAAATAATCGACGACAATAGCACCGGTTTCATCTCCAAAGCAATTCACTTCGGTAGTATTGGCCAAGGCGCCGAAAGACATATCTTCGACGGTTAAATTGGCACTTACCGCTTCCGAACAGACATCAGGAATTGTTACGGAAACACTCACGACGAAGTTACCTGTTTCAGCAAAAACAACCATAGATGGGTTTTGCTCAGTCGAAGTTGAAGGCGTTGCATTTGGGCCAAAATCCCAGGTATATTCCACTTCAGCGGAAGTCGAATTTCCTAAATATTCAAAGCTATAATAAGTACCACACTCATCGTCCATCGGCTCAATTGCGATTGAACTTGAAAACCCGCAAGGGGACAAATCTGCATTTGGTTGCTGGAATCCCTGGCGGAAAAAGCCCACACCATCTGGTGATTCCAATACGCTACATCCTACACACATCTGCCCAAAGCTGGACGATACGCGGATGCCATTTTGCTGGCTTACTGTACCGATGCTGCTTAACGTACTTCGCCGTACGCCTTGAGCTTCCATACTCTGCCAAGCCGCCAGCAGAAATATAATTAGAAATATATTTTTCATTTTAGAAGTTTTAAAAGATGTCAGTTTAGTGTTTAGTGGTCAACGGTTAGACTTCCTCGTTGCCAATATTGACTTCACTGAAATCTCAATTTTTTTTAAAAGATAAAATCAACAAAAACTCGTGCGCTTCTGTAAGCCGTCCGAGTACTTAATTATTATCAATTAAATAACCTGTTAAAATGAAGTTGTCTATACCTGTAGGTGTTTGATCAGGACGTGCCAAAGTTGTGCCTTCCGGAAAGGTCAAAACCCGTGTCCAGCGGGACAAATTAGGTCGAAAAAACTCAATATCCATACCGTCCATTTTCAAAAATCCAGAAAAGTCATTAACTAATCCTGATTTTAAAAAGAGCGTTTTGCCCGCGGGTACATTATATGTAGTCCCTGCATCGGTTAGTTCTAAGAAAACTGGTTCAACCATATCTTTGGCTTCCACCAAAAAGCCAGTACACCGGCAGTTAGTTAAAACGGTGCCTTCTTTAAAAATTGGCATATTTGGCGTCGTTGCATGACCTGTCACTAAGTTACTGTTATTGACTTCTGGATGAGAAAATGCTACTTCATCTTCACTACCCGTCATATAAAAAATCATACCTGCAGGAACTGTGAAAAAGCCCATAGTCAACGCACGGTGGTCGCCTAAGATACCTTGTGGGTAATCAAATGACGCACCTGGCGAACCGAAAACATGGTCTTCAAACGCAACGGTTGTACCACCGTTAGGTCCTGTCAAAGTCAGTTCATTACCATTATATTCTAAGGTTTGGATTTCATTCAAAGAATCCTTATCGAAGTCATCAAGAGCGGTTTCTGCGGCAATAGCCAAAGCCGTAGAATCGGCAAATGCAGATTTACCTGAAAATAATGCATACGGTACAGAAAGGATTTGGCTTGTGCCCAATTCAACAAAATTGCTGCCAGCCACAGGGTCCATTTCCATTTTTAGAAAATAAGTATCTGCGCCCCAATCAATTTCAGAAAAAGCATCACCACCAACGAGTGACCCTTCGCCAATATTAATATTAAATAGACCGAAATCATCGGTTGTCGTCTGTTGAATTTCTTGGTAAACCACTTGACCCGTCGGCGACCCTTTCAGAATCGTCGCTCGAATCGCTAAATCTGCCGCCATCAACTCGCGCCCCTCAGCATCAGTTGCTACAGCTTGGTAGCAAACGGCTTGCGGTGGTGCGTCTTGAGCAAAAATGGTAATAGAAGAGAAAATAAAAAGTAGTAGGTAGAGTAGTCTATTCATGATAAGGTGTGTTATTAGTTGTTCAAAAAATTGTTGTTAAA
>CAYUNA010000475.1:0-4277 GCA_964445895.1 uncultured Saprospiraceae bacterium
GAGTCGAAGCAAAATTATTAGTAGTTCTTTTTCTTCGTCTTGCTTCTTTATTTTAGAGCATGTTTAAAATTTTACCGAACTGATAATCAATAGTTTATGGTTCTGACAATAAATTAGCAAAGGAATATATCGAGATACATGACTGCGCTAATTTGAAGTCAGGTTCATAAAATATTGGTTATCAGGAGAGTAAAATTTAAACATGCTCTTACTTAAAAATTAGGGGTTGTGACTTTTTTTTTAATAAAAGTCAGAATATTTATGGATTATTGATTGTAAAGAACTCTTAACTGTAAACCAACTAATATTTAACAGCTTATTTATCCTAAAAGTATCGAACGCACAGAAAAACCAAGCGTTCTCTTCAATTAATCAATTTGCCTCGAATTCCAAATGTTGACAAAATTTGCTCATAAGATTACATGAACGAAAATTAGCATTTTGAGTTTATCTGTAACACCTTTAAAAAACTAATTTAACCGCATCAAACCGAAATTTTTACAAAAACCAATTATGAAAGCAAGGCTAAATGTCGAATAATAACGACCAACTCTGAAAAACCATACATTTTAACTATACTTTTTGAAAACAACACCAACTCTCGAAAAACCATTAATTTTTAAGGAATTTTTTGATAATAATTACCCTTATTTCCCTATTCAATTTTTGAAAACAACAACAACCTCAATAAATCATTCTAAACCCACCCTTATTTAGCGTTTTTACTCAATTTTTCTGAATGAAACAATCTTAAATGCCCGGCTTCTTACCTATAACAGAGCCGGGCTTTTTTATGTCTTAGCGAAAAAATAAAATTAGGTTATTCTCCACAAACTCCTTAAGCGAAAATTTAATAGAATTGCTTTCCTTGGTTTTCCGTACTCTTTTCTGAAAACATTAATTATTTTTCAACTACTTTTGCGCACAACTGTTAAGAACACCAAACAACAGATTACTGTTTGAAGGAGATAAATCCAGTTCAATATGGCAAATCCCTTAGAGGAAATTAAGCAACCTATCAAGCACGAGTTGATAGAATTCGAAAAACGCTTCCGCGACGCGATGCGAAGCCACGTGCCGCTATTGGACAAAATCACATACTACATTGTGCGCCGGAAAGGGAAGCAAGTTCGTCCTATGTTTGTCTTCCTGTCTGCTGCAATGTGTGGTGGTACGAATGATGCAAGCTACACCGCAGCGTCGTTGATTGAATTGGTGCATACCGCATCATTGGTTCACGATGATGTCGTTGATGATGCAAACGAACGACGAAGTTTTTTCTCCGTCAATGCCCTGTGGAAAAATAAAATTGCTGTTTTAGTAGGTGATTTTTTATTGACTCAGGGGTTGTCAATCGCATTAAAAACGCAACAATTCCAGCTGCTGCAAATCATGTCTGATGCAGTGCAACGAATGGCAGAAGGCGAATTATTGCAAATAGAAAAAGCTCGCAGACTCGATATTCAAGAAGAAACATATTACGAAATCATTGGGGCAAAAACCGCTTCTCTCATTGCTTCTGCATGTAGTGCAGGCGCAGCTTCGACGACTGAAGACCCTGAAGTTGTAGAAAAAATGCGCGTCTTTGGAGAGAAAATTGGGATTGCATTCCAAATCCGAGATGACCTTTTTGATTTCGGAACGGAGGATGTTGGTAAACCGTTAGGCATTGACATCAAGGAGAAGAAAATGACTTTGCCGCTGATTTATGCTTTGCAAAACACAACTCGAAGCAAAAGACGCCACATCATTAATCTTATCAAACGGCATAGCGAAGAGAAGGAGAAAGTCCGTGAAGTCATTGAGTTTGTCAATCAAAGCGGTGGTCTGCAATACGCGACTGATGTGATGTATCGCTACCGTACAGAAGCGTTCGAACTCCTTCATGAATTTCCAGAATCCGTCGCCCGAAAGTCGTTAGAAGACTTGGTTATTTTTGTCACCGACCGAAAGAAATAGTTTATGAAGTTGCCCATTTCTGCTGTCATTATTACGCACAACGAAGCTGAAAATATTGTTCGATGTCTTGAACCATTAGTGGACTTAGTAGATGAAATTATCATTTTAGATGCTTTTAGTGATGATGAAACCTCGGCATTAGCAAAAAAAATGGGTGCGAAGGTTTTGCAAAAAAAGTGGGTTAATTATAGCTACAATAAAAACTTCGCTAACGCACAAGCTCGCCATGATTGGATACTGTCCATTGACGCAGACGAGGTGGTCAATGAAGAATTAGCAACAATTTTAAAACAACTTTCCCTTACTGAAAATACGGCTTATTCCATCAATCGACTCACTCGCTTTGGTGACGATTGGGTCTATCATTCTGATTGGCATCCCGATTGGAAAACTCGTTTGTTTAATCGAAAACAGGTTCATTGGCAAGGCGATTTTGTCCATGAGACCTTACACATTCCCAGTCATTTTAAAATTCAAAAATTGGACGGCTTATTGCTCCATTACTCGTATAAAAATGATGTTGACCATTGGCAACGCATTGAACGATATGCACAATTGGCAGCCGATGAATTATTTAATAAAGGTAAAAAAGCCACCTTATTTAAATTATGGATTTCGCCAATCGCACGTTTCATTAAGGCATTTTTTATCAAAAAAGGAATATTAGACGGAAAAATTGGCTGGAAAATAAGTTGCCGAAATGCTTACCTTGTTCATCGAAAATACCGTATTTTGCAGCGGCGGACAGCTCGCGGTGAAACCTAAGAGAAAAATTATTTTTTTTGTGCGACACTGAATTCTTGAACTTTGAACGCTTAAAATATTGACTGATAATTATCGACATAAAGGCTTGCGCCGAAAATTAGTGGAGACACTTGCCAAAAAAGGCATTGAATCAGAGCGTGTCTTATCGGCAATGGATAAAGTGCCCCGTCATTTTTTTTTAGATAAAACGTTTGAAAGTAAAGCCTACATCGATAAAGCTTTTCCTATTGGCAATGACCAAACGATTAGTCAGCCTTTCACAGTCGCTTTTCAAACACAATTATTAGAAGTCAAAAAACGCGAAAAAATACTGGAAATTGGAACTGGTTCAGGCTATCAGGCTGCTATTTTAGGAGCGTTGGGCGCACGTGTTTTTACTATCGAACGTCAAGAACCTTTGTATAAAAAAGCAAAAAAATTGTTACATCAATTGGGGTTGGGCAATATCCGTTGCTATTTTAAAGATGGAAACAAAGGCTTAGCAGAGTTCGCTCCTTTTGATAAAATAATTGTAACAGCAGGTGCAGAAGAAGTACCAAAAGCGTTGTTTGACCAATTGAGAATTGGTGGCTTCTTAGTCATTCCAGTAGGCGATGGTGTGCAAAAAATGCTAAGAATTGTTAAAGTAGCGGAGGATAAATGGCGGACGGATGAGTTTGGAGATTTCAAATTTGTTCCATTTCTAAAAGGAGTTGCAAAATAGGCGTCAGAAGGAAGAAATGAGAGGTCTGAATTTCAAAATAATTGAATGCTCTGACACTTGGCGTCTCGCTTCTAATGCCTCAAAATATAAACATGCGGAAAGCAATCATCACTCACTTATCGAAAGATCCTCATTTGAAAAAATTGATGGCAACGGTCGAAATAGATTCTGACCATGATCGAGGTGATTTATATTCAAGCTTGATTCGAGCGATTGTTGGACAACAACTTTCTGTTAAAGCAGCGAGTACAATTCACGGTCGATTCATAGACTTATTTGAAGATGGCTATGCCTATCCTACAGAAATATTGGCAATGGATTTATCGACATTGAGGTCGGTCGGTCTATCACGTCAAAAATCAGGATACATTCAAAATATTGCTCAGTTTTTCATAGAAAATAAATTAGAAGATAAAGATTGGGACGGCATGACAGACGACGAAATTATTGATTTTTTGACACCGATAAAAGGCGTCGGAAAATGGACTGTACAGATGATTTTAATGTTTACCCTGCATCGCGATGATGTCTTTCCTGTTGATGATTTAGGAATTCAAAACGCGATGCGCGATATTTATAAAATAGAGGAAACCGGACGGGCATTTAAAAACAAAATGAAAGAAATTTCGTTAGCCTGGCAGCCGTATCGGACACATGCTTGTCGGTTGTTGTGGCGTTGGCAAGATGCTTGACGGCGAATGGTTGTCGGTTCAGAGGAGTGCTTTTTAAAGGGTAACAAGTCTAATTAATAATCACATCGTTATTTTCAATTTATTCGCTAACGAATAACAAATCAACGAATAACGAATCAACGAAAATAAATTGCAAATACAATCCAAATTACCGAAAG
>CAYUNA010000476.1:0-4271 GCA_964445895.1 uncultured Saprospiraceae bacterium
GCTGCCAAACGTTCTTTATTACACGGGCCATGCCCTTTGACAACTTGCCAAAATTCATCCCAATTGATTTCACCGAAGTCGTGCTGTCCCGTTTCTTCATTCCATTTCAAGTCTGGGTCAGGAATCGTCAAGCCTAAAATATCAGCTTGCGGCTTTGTAATATCAACAAACTGCTGACGCAATTCATCATTCGTTTTTCGCTTAATTTTCCATTTCATCGACTGTTCCGTATGCGTTGATTCAGCATCTGGCGGGCCAAACATCATCAACGACGGCCACCACCAACGATTCAAAGAGTCTTGCGCCATTTGCTTCTGTGCTTCCGTACCATTGCAGAGGGTCAACATGATTTCATAACCCTGCCGCTGGTGAAAACTTTCTTCTTTACAAATCCGCACCATCGCCCGTGCATACGGTCCATAACTCGTCCGCGTCAACATCACCTGATTGATGATTGCTGCACCATCGACCAACCAACCAATCGCACCCATATCTGCCCAAGTCAGTGTTGGATAATTGAAAATGCTGGAATATTTTGCCTTTCCAGAATTCAGTTGTTCAAACAATTCGTCACGGCTGATGCCCAAGGTTTCTGCGGCACTATATAAGTACAAACCATGCCCCGCTTCGTCCTGCACCTTTGCCAATAACGCTACTTTACGACGCAATGACGGCGCACGCGTTATCCAATTTCCCTCAGGCAACATCCCTACAATCTCAGAATGTGCATGCTGCGAAATCTGCCGAATGTGTGTTTTTCGATATTTTTCAGGCATCCAATCTTTCGCTTCGATACTCTCTCCACGGTCGATTCTTGCTTGAAATTCTTGCTCTAATTTTTCTGTATTTTCTATCATAACACTTTGATTTTTTTTAAGATTTAAAACTTACGCTTCAAAATCTACCACTACCTTCTCCGACATCGGCGTTGCTTGACAAGTCAAAATATAACCTGCGTCAATTTCTTCTTGTTCCAAACCATAATTAACACCAATTTCGACATCACCTTCCACCAATTTTGCCCGACAAGTACAGCAAACACCGCCTTTACAAGCAAATGGTAAATCCGCCGAACGATTCAACGCCGCATCCAAAATATTATCCGAACCTTGCGGTAATTTAAAGACAAATTCTTTTCCACCTTCAATAATCGTCACTTCCGACAATTTACTTTCATCAATAACTCTTACGACTTTTTTCTTCGCCTCTGTACCAGTATTAAACAATTCAAAATGAATATGTTTTGGATTCATTCCTTTTTCTGTCGCATAATCGCGTACTAAGAAAATCATCTCTTTTGGTCCACAAACAAACAGGTCATCAACATTTTCAACAGGAACGATTTTATTAAAAATCACATCCAATTTTTCCGTATCCATCCGACCATTATAAAAAGGAATATTGCGCGGTTGCTGCGTCAGGAAATGAAAAATTTCAAAGCGGTTGAGAAACTGATTTTTCAAACCTTCGATTTCTTCTTTCAAAATAATCGTCAGCACGGTTTGATTAATATAAAACAGCTTGAAGGTGCTGTTTGGTTCAGTTTTTAGATGTGTTTTGATAATCGACAAAATAGGTGTGATGCCGCTGCCTGCCGCAAACGCTACATAATTTTTCGCTTTTTCAGGTTGACAGTCTACATAAAAACGACCATTGGGCGGCATGACATCAAGCGTATCGCCGACTTGCAAAACTTCATTAGCATAAGTCGAAAATTTGCCCTCAGGCACTTGCTTGACCGCCACTTTCCACTCACCATCCAACGGGGAAGAACACAGCGAATAAGACCGCCGAACCTCTTCCCCATTTATCATGGTTTTCAAAGTCAAGTATTGTCCGTGTTTGTATTGAAAATCGGTCGCCAAAGTTTCTGGCACATCAAATTCGATGACGGCACAGTCGGCGGTGGTCTTTTCAATATTTCGGACTTTTAAAGCAAAAAATTTGGTTGACATATAGTTTATAATATGGTATAGGACTGAAGTAAAAAATTCGTTAGGTGGTTAGCCTTTGAGTTGTATAAAAGGTAGCAGATACCTCACTTTTGCTAAATTACCGTGTTTAATTAATTGAAATACAGCTTTTTACAAATCTCAGGTATCTGCTACCTGCGCATTTATAGGGCTCTTTACACAACATCAACTAATGAACGATAGCACAAAACTAACGATTGTTAGTTAAAAATGCAAAAAAAATCGCTACTTTTTTATGCCATTTAGCAAACAATCGACCATTTGTTGCTCTAATTCGACTTGATTGTAGGTTTTGTGACGACTGTACCAAGTGTATAGCCAACGTAAAGTAGAAAGAATGGAAAACAAAATAATCTCCGTATCGTGTTCTTTAAAATAGCCATCCTTTTTGCCCGCTTCAATGATGCTTTTGAAGTCTTGCTCGTAAGTATTTCTAATCGTTACATATTTCGTCAAAATGGGGTCTTCCAAGTGCATCCACTCGCCTGCAATCAGGGCGATGGCATCCGTATGTTCGACCGTCAATCGGACATGAAGCGCAATTAATTTCTCCATTTTTGCGGCAGGTGGTAAGGAGGAACTTTCGATTTCCGCCATTCCTTTTTCAAACAAATAAGCAATATTCAGCAGCAGTTGTTGCAGCAATTCTTGCTTGCCTTTGAAGTGATTGTAAATGCTGGCTGCCTTGATGCCTACGGCCGTCGCGATGTCGCGCATGGAGGTTGCGCTATAGCCCTTTTTACGGAAGAGGCGGGCGGCAGCGGACTTGATTTCTTCTTTTCTTGATTGCATGATTTGGGTTGTATTTTTTTAGACGTGAGTCTGAGAATACAAAAGTTTTGAAAACTTTTGTATTTTATCAAAACAGGGGCAAAGATGCTTAAAAGTTTTGATAGTCCCCTACTCCACAATCACCTCAATCGTATTTTCATCCTCAATATACATCGTCGGCGTACTCCCCATTTTTGCGACTTCACAGCGCACACAAATCTGTTTTCCTTTCAATTCTAATGGTGAATAACTAAAATTCAGCAGGTTTTCTTTTCTAACAAAAACATTAAAAATTGGGTTGGGATATTTTTTATCTAAATTTAAAATTAAGTTCCCCGAACGTGCGATTCGACCGCTAACGACCGTTCCACAAACGTTGATTTCTGTATTTTTACCAACGAATTTCTTGGCAAAGGTGGTTGGATACGAACGAGGGCGCGGCACATTTTGCAAAGTCAATGCTTCTACATTACCTTCTTGCAAATCGGTTAGCCAAACGGTTTTATCAGTGTCCGCTTCCAGTTTATTTTCCTCTGCATCAGGCAATCCGTGATAAAAATCCAAACCAGTCAATTCTTCGATTTCATCTATCGTTGTCGCGAATGTTTCCAACGGTTGGTCTGACTTTTTATTAGGCAATAAGAAACCAATACCACGACCTTTTGCGGGGTCAATCAAGACTTTAAAATACATTTCTGGAATTGCCACCTTGTTAATACTTCGTTCAATCACGGGCAAACCTTCTTTCAAAACTGGACCAGTCACCACATACAGGCTCGATGTTTCATTTCGATAAATATATCCGCGCATCGCATTCTCCAATTCTCCCCAGATACCTCGATTAAAATCAGCAATCTGCGGCGACATATTTGAATAAAAATAGGACTCTGACAACGCTTTTTTACTCCAACGAAAATCCGCAGACGGTGCTAAATGCCCTCGGTCAAACCCAAAACCATCGTATTCAGTAGGCTTATCTGGATATTCTGTTTTTAGGAAATAGTCCTTTTCCACTGCTGTTCCCGTCGCTACTTTTGGGTCTTCGCGGAAGTCATTGCTACGCGACGTTTGCCCAGTCATGACATCAGGCGTGATAATGTGAGCGACCCATTTTGCCTGTTCGTGCGGTTCGGAATAGACGAGGGACATCGCGGAATGATTGATTAAAATATCGCCAGCAGCAAGAGCAGGAAGTCCAATTTTTTGAAGGTTTTCTTGACAAATTTCCAGTTTGGCAACTTCAATTTGGTCATCCGTCTTGATGATTTCCAACTGAAGACTCTTTTTTTGAGACTCTAGTTGAGTAAGTCTTTCTGAAGGTGATTGCGTAAAAATAATGGTTGGAAGGAGTAGGATTGCAGCAGTGAAAATGTTAGTCATTAATTTTTTTGGTGCAAATATAGGAAGGTGATTTGGATTGAAGGTTAATGGAAGATTAATAACTGATTGATGTTACGCACTCTGGATGTTTCGTGGCGAAAATCATCACAACTTCTGCCAATATCGAAGCCGCCACGACGGGGTTCT
>CAYUNA010000477.1:0-4270 GCA_964445895.1 uncultured Saprospiraceae bacterium
TATTTTTTCATCGTTACTAAGCCATTATTTTAACAAAAATAGAAGCAATAATGTTGTACGATAATCATGGTCGAAAAGTAAATTATCTGCGATTGGCGGTGACCGACCGCTGCAATTTGCGCTGTTTTTATTGTATGCCTGAAGAAGGAATTGATTATCTTCCACGCCAAGAGTTGTTGACTTATGAAGAGATGGAACGAGTCATTTTGCTACTGGCTTCGATGGGTATTTCTAAGCTCCGCATTACAGGTGGCGAGCCTTTTTTGCGCAAAGGCATGATGGCGTTTTTGGCGCGAGTGAGGGAGATTCAAGGTATCGAGCAAATCCACATTACGACCAATGGGACACTGACGAAAGACCTTGTGCCAGAGTTGAAAAAAATTGGAATTGCCTCTATTAATTTAAGTCTTGATAGCCTTGATGAAAATCGTTTTTTTGACATTACCCGCCGTGATTCTTTCAAAACGGTGATGCAGACTTTTGACCAATTATTGGCGTATGATATTCCAACGAAAATCAATACGGTAGTGATGCAAGGGCGCAATATTGAGGACATCTTACCTTTGGTCAATTTGACTAAAAATCATCCCATTGGTGTTCGTTTTATTGAAGAAATGCCATTTAATGGAAGTGGTGGAAAAAACAACGATTTGCTGTGGGATTTTCCAAAGATTTTAAATCATATTAAAAGCGTTCATCCTAATATAGAAAAATTACCCGATGCACCTGCGTCAACTTCTTTCAACTATCAAATCCCTGATTATCAAGGAACTGTGGGAATTATTGCAGCTTACAGTCGCCTATTTTGTGGTAGCTGCAACCGCATTCGATTGACGCCACAAGGTGTTTTGAAAACTTGCTTATACGATGATGGCGTTTTCAATCTAAAGAACTTAATTCGCGCAGGGGCGAGTGATTTACAGTTAAAAACCGCCTTCCTGGATGCGTTGGGCAACCGTGCTAAAGATGGCTTTGAAGCGGAAAATAATCGTTTTTTAGGGAATATCGTTTCGGAAAGCATGGCTACCATTGGTGGGTAAATGGACTGCTAACGAATGGGACGTCAAGAGTCATTACATACGGTAGGCGCACGTTTCAAGTTCATTATTCTCAATTCAAATCCCCAACCTTAACCCCTACAAAGTCAACATCTAAAACAGGCGGTAACTGCTGCAATTGAATCGATTCGGGAAACAAGGGCATCCAGGGATTAGATGGATTTGGAAACACGTAATCCGCTGGAATAAACCGCCAATCCGGGACAGAGAACCCATCATTAATATTTAAAATTACCTTACGAATATTTACCAAATCCAACGTCGATACCGAGTTAGAACCATTCACATCAGCAGCAATTAATTTATAAGGGTCATTGATAATATCGTCTCCCAAAATATGTTTTCTTAAGATAACTAAGTCGAATGTCGTCACGCCATTGACAATCGAATCGTCCTTCATTGGTGTAATAACATAGTCCGTCCCCATAAACATGACTTCGCCTTCGTAGTCACCGTCACAAGCGGTTTCGGCAGTCGTCACCGTCATATTATTTATCGAAATATCAATATTGACGCCGCAAATCCCCTCGCCTTCCGGAGATAGAATCACTCCACCGATTGGTTGACCGGTTGGTGGCAAACAAGCATTGTCCGTCTCTATCGTTATGGTAGAATTGCATGAACTTTGATTGTTACTTTGGTCAGTAATAAACACTTCTACAGGGACGGAAGACGCGTCCGACTGCGTGAAGGTTATTTGTGAAACCAAGGAATCTGCACTAAAGGAAAACACCAAGTTCCCCAAACAATTGTCCAACGAACTATCATTGACATCAGTCGCATTGACCGTGATTTCGCAGTTGTTGGCTTCCGTCAATTGTACTAATAATTCTGGATAACAATTGGCAACTGGTGCAGTACAATCTTCTACCGTCAAAATCGTTTGGCAACTCGTCGAATTACCGCAAGCATCCATCGCAAAATAAGTCACGGAAACAGTGCCAACGGAAACGTTCGAAAATGGCCCAAATCCTTGCCCCAGCGCACTCGAAACTGCCCAGGTGTCCCGGTAATCGCATTCCGATAGTTCAGGTTCGGGGAGTATTATCGTAGCCACACAGGAATTGGTATCGACACAAACGTTTGGAATATCACAACCATTAACAAAAACGGGTGCACTGTCATCAATAATTTCAATAACTTGTTGGTAAACAATTACGCCGTCTGGATTCGGATTTGGATAATTATCAGCAGTTAATCCATCTTGAAAAGTACGCTCATTACAAGTACCATCTTCATTCAAATCACAATCTGTGAAGTTTTGCCCCAATTCTAATTCACTACTTTCAACAGTTAAATTAAGCGTATCAGAATGGCTATTACAAGTATTAAAAACCGTCCATTGACGTACAATTCTATAACAAGCATCCGGTACGATTTCAAAAATCTGGTCGGTATAAGCAATTTCGATGTTTTCACAATTGTCACCATAAATAATCGGCTGACCATAACCATCTGGACCCGAATCGCACGTCAAAGTCATATCTGCCGGAAATTCTACCGCAAAATCTGATAAATGCTCAACAGTAATGGTTTGCACGCAATTCATCGGAGACCCTCCATCATCCGAGGACATCAAATGCGTAATAGTGCCAATACCGCAACTCGTCACATCGACAACCGCAGAATCCTGAAAGTTAAAATAGCAGTTGAGGTCGGTTTCAGGTTCACCCAAATTACCCAAAATCGCAAAATTTCCGTTGGATAAATTATTTTCATAAACATCAAAATATCGCTTACAAGTAATCGTCGTATCGTTTGGACAAGACAAATTTTCCGCTTGACGAACCTTGAAAATGACCGCTTTACTAAGTTCATTATCGCAATCATCAGTCAGGGTATAAGTAATAATATGGTCACCCGGGATGGGCGGAAATTCAAACAGTCCACCGTTGGTATTAAACGTTTCCCAAGGAGTAACAATTTCTACTTCAAAATCTGAACACTCAAATTCGATGATAGCAGGTGGAAGATTAAAATTACTGCTACAATTTTCACTCGTACTGGCATGAAGCGTGTCAGGCACAAAAAATGCGGGTGCAAAAGCATCTTGATAAAGAATAGTTTGTTGATGCGTCATTGTTTGATTATCGCAGGAATTAACAATCGTCCAATTGCGTTTTATTTCGCGCGACACCCCACAACCCGGAACAATTATATCTAAATAAGTTGCTGATAATTCACAGTAAAAATCATCTAAATGGCGACCAAAAGCCATCGGAACACCCGTTATTGCAGTATCCGTTTGCATCTCAAAAGTCATGGAATCATTACATGTAAATGCTGGATTCACAACATCATCGTAGTCTGCGGGAAAATCAATGTCAAAAGTCGATAACCATTCCCCATTGATGACTTGGTTGCAACTTGACACCGAACCACTTTCATCTGTCACCGTCCAAAGGCGATTAATGGTGAACGCAAAATCATCGGGACAATCCAAATTGGCAGTATTGTCAAAATAATCAAAAGTGTAAGTCGAATCGGGATAACAGCCGTTGATAAGTTGTGGATAGCCCGTAAATTCAGGGCCTGCGATAGCTGCCTCATGACAATAAACCGTTTTATTAGAGCAATTGAGTCCAAAAGGCTGGCTATTAATCACGTCTAAAATTCCCCAGCACATATTCCCACTTTCGACATGAATCACATAAATCAGGAGGCTTTCATCAATCTGATTGAGTGTCACCGTGTTGACAGAATTATTGCCGTTACCCAATATTTCTAAGCTAAAAGAGTCTTGTGGAACGTCGGTACTTTCCAAAAACAGGTCATACGTCAACGTAGAATCGCATTGACCAAACAAATCAACTTCAACGTTGTCAAAACATTCTACCGTCTGAGAAATACCAATGGTAGAAATAGGTAAACATAGAAGAGTTAGCAATAGCTTTTCAAATACATTAAAATCAGTCTTAATATACATCAGCATGGGAATGAAGATTTTGGATTATAAAATGTAATCGTTTGCTGTTTTTCTAAAAATTTAACTTTAGAAAAATAATGACCAATGAGCCTTTTTTAATAGAAGAATGATAGGTGTTCCTTAGAGGAGAATTTTCTGAAATTCAGTTAAACAGACATCCTTTTTGGAATGAATTCATCCAACTGAAAGACAAATATATTAAATATCTTGTTGTTTGCGAAATTTATAATCTTCTCTGGTATCGTCTTAAATGCAAAAATTATACCTTACTCGTATTAGGCAATTT
>CAYUNA010000478.1:0-4256 GCA_964445895.1 uncultured Saprospiraceae bacterium
TTTTTCTAATAGAATTCTACACACATACATACGCTTTTGAAAAAACAGATTATGATGTTTTTAAATAAAACCCGATTTTTATTTTTGGTGGCTTTTTTGCTAGTTGGTTCGGCTGCTTTTGGGCAGAAGAAGATAACGGTGAAAGGAACAGTAGTGGATGCGGCGACGAATGAGCCGTTGTCGTTTGCTACGGTAATTTTTGCAGGGACGACCATTGGCACGCAGACAGATTTGGATGGAAAATATGAACTTTCAACCGAGTGGGGGACAGATACTTTGGGTGCTAATTATTTGGGATATGATGACCAGTTTATTGTGATTAATCCAGATGATAGAAATCAACAAGTAAATTTTGCGCTATCAGAAACAGTAAATGAATTGACAACAGCTACAGTCGTTGCAAAATCTAAAGGATACTCCAGAAAGAATAACCCCGCCGTAGAATTGTGGAAAAATGTAGTTAAAAATGCGCCCAAAAATCGACCACAGAGCTTTGATTATTACGAATACGATAAATACGAGAAAGTAGAATTTGATGTTAACAACATTTCTAAAAAATTTAAAAATAGAAAGGCGTTTAAGCCGTTTAAATTTATTTTTGATTATGCGGATACGTCTAATTTTACGGGAAAGACCGCATTGCCTATTTATATCCGAGAAGCAGCATCAAAAGTTTATTATCGAAAAAGTCCTGAAGCTGAGAAAGAGTTTCGAGAGGGTATTAAAATTACCAGTATTGAAGGCTTAGTTAGTGAAGATGCTTTTAATGTGATAACAGATGTTTTGTATAGAGACATTGATATTTACGAAGACCAAATTTTGATTTTTGATAAACCATTTCCCAGTCCACTTGCAGGTGCAATTGCGAATGCTTCTTACCGATACTATATTACGGATACGATACAAATGAATGGTCACAAAGTCATTCAATTAGATTTTACGACAAAACAAGGACGTACAGAACCAGTGTTTAACGGTAGTTTATTTATCAAAGCAGACTCAACTTATGCATTGGTTAAAGCAGATTTAACTGTTCCAAAGGGTATTGACTTGAATTTTGTAAATGACTTAAAATTAACCCAGGAATTTCGACCAGAGAACGGAGTTTGGTTATTAGAGAAAGATGTTATTTCAGTAGATTTTTCTCCTTTGAAAAAAGGGCTTGGAATGCTCGCCAATCGGTCGGTTTTGTATGAAAATCATCTTTTTGATGTCAAACGTGATAAGGATAAATACGATGGAAATGAAAAAGTGGTTGATGCCAAAGATGTCTTCAAAAAAAGCGATGAATTTTGGAGCGAAGCCCGCTTAGAAGAACTTTCTGACAAGGAACTCGGTGTTTATCAAATGATTGATACTCTCCAAAAAGTACCTGCTTTTAAGCGAATTACAAATATATTAGCCTTAGCATTTTCTGGCTACCAGCCCGTTGGTCCAGTGGATATTGGTCCGATTGCCGCATTTTATAGTTTTAATCCAGTAGAAGGCTTGCGACTGCGATTTGGAGGACAGACTAATTTAAATTTTAGTAAAAAAATCCAACTCGAAGCCTACGGTGCTTATGGTTTTGAAGATGAACGCTGGAAATATGCAGGGTCGATACGGTATTCGTTTCGAGAAGATTTTAGGAGTAATCCACAGCATTATATTCGATTGGCATATCAGCACGACACGAAGTTTGTGGGGTCGCAATTGCGATTTGTACAGGAAGATAACTTTTTACTATCGTTTAAGCGAGGGGTCGATGACCGAATGTTATTTTTGGATAGATACAGCGCGGAGTACGGTTTAGAATTTAAAAATAATTTATCCTTTAAATTGGGATTTGACCATTTGAAACAAGAGGCATTGGGGAGTTTGAGTTTCCAAACGGGAGAGGACATTGCGCCTGCCAAATATTTATACAATAGTGAGTTTAATGGAGAAATTCGATTTGCCCCCAACGAACAATTTATTCAGGGTCGTAATTATCGAACACCCATTTTTAATAAATATCCAGTCATTACACTGAATTATGCGTTTGGGGTTGATGGTTTGGGTGGCGATTATTCCTATCAAAAAGTGCAGTTGCATGCGTTCAAGAGATTTTATTTATCTATTTTTGGAAATATGCGGATTGAGGCGGAAGCAGGGCGAATTTTTGCAAATAAATTACCCTATTTCTTCTTGAAATTTCCACGAGCCAACCAATCGTATATTTATCGAACAGGCGCATTTAACATGATGAATTTTATGGAATTTGCGAATGATAAATGGGCGTCGGTGATTATGGAGCATTTCTTTGAGGGATTCTTTTTAAATAAAATCCCTTTAATTAAACGACTGAAGTTACGGGAAGTGGTGAGTTTTAAAACTGTTTATGGAGGTTTAGATGATGAAAATAATCCGAATTTAAGTGAAAACTCGGATTTGATTCAATTTATTAAAAAGGAAAGCACAGGACAGCCGATTACTTATCTACTTGACCAAAAGCCTTACATGGAAGCGAGTGCGGGATTGTATAATATTTTAAAATTTGGACGAGTCGATTTTGTGCAACGGTTGAATTACCTGGACAATCCGGATGTGCCAGAGTTATTTGGTGTAAAAGGATTAGGTGTACGGGTTAAGGTGAGTGTGAAATTTTAAATAATAAACTGCTTTGTCTTAATTACTAAGAGGCACTTAATGGTTTCAAATCAATTTGTAAAAACAAAGTCAAGACTTCTTGAATATCGTTAAAGCTAGTTAAGAACTGAACAGCGAGCCTCTAAAGACTAAAAAAATATCAACATATTTCGTATTTTTGCGGCCTTGTCCTGACGTGACTTTCTTGTGTCAAGGACTTGGTAAAACAGAACACTCAAGATAAATCATGCTTAAAAAATACGGTCAGCCTTTAGTTTATAAAGTCATCAATCCCTTCATTGAGGCCTTGGTGCGTGCAAAGGTGAAGCCGAATACCATTACAACGATTGGACTGGTAATCAACTTTGTGGCCATGGGCATTTTTATTTATGGTGCAGAAGAAGGTTCTCGTACAGACCATTCTTATATTGGCTATGCAGGGGCAGTAATTTTACTGGCGGGATTGTTTGATATGATTGATGGACGGTTGGCGAGAGTTGGGAATATGAGTACGGAGTTTGGGGCACTTTACGATTCAGTGTTAGACAGATATAGCGAGATGATTATGTTTTTGGGTATCTGTTTTTATCTGGTATCACATGATTATTTTTTGAGTTCGTTGGCGGCGTTTGTGGCAATGATTGGGTCGGTGATGGTGAGTTACACACGGGCACGGGCAGAAGGATTAGGTGTGGATGCGTCAGTTGGGATTATGCAGCGGCCAGAACGGGTAATTATCATTGGGGTGTCTGCGGTGCTATGTGGCATTTTTTCGAAGACAGTTGGTGGTGATTTTAAAGTAACTGTCGATTGGCTGCCAATTTCTTTATTTGAAACGATAACAATTTTCACTTTGCCGCTGTTTGTATTGGCCATTTTAGCAAATCAAACGGCGATTAAAAGACTTCGCCATAGTAAAAAATTATTGGAAAAAAAAGAGGCGTCAGTAGTCAGAGGGCAGGAGTTAGAAGTTTAGTGCATTGTTGCTTTTTCTGACGTCTGACGCCTGACGTTTGACTCCTGAAAAAAAACAGACATGAGCAGATTTTTTTTGACAATTAGTATTGTATTATTTAGTATAGCGACGATTTTTAGTCAGGATTGGAAAGGTAGAGAGAATTGGCCGGAAGATTTTCCGCGGCCTCCAAAAACAAAAAAGCAATTATTCTATTTACAAAGGAATGTAAATTCAAATACGATTGCGTATGATTTGAATTTACAGGATAATGGGATGATTGATTCTGGGAATCCTCTGGATGTTTACTGGATGCGTTATACGGGGAATCGAAATGGATCGCGAGAAGAGTTATCGTGGGCGCAGGAGACCTTTGTGTTTGGTTATAGTGCTAGTTCTGTTAAAGATAAAGAGGAATTCATTATAAAGTTGACAGCGTATAAAGCTCGAAAAGTTAATTTGAAAAAAATCAATGGAACGTGGAGAGCGACGATGCAAATCAATGGTAAAGAGTGTCAATTGTCTAATATTTATGTTTATGCCGATGAGTCGGGGGTGGTACCAGATGTAGAGCACGTTGATTTGTACGGTAAAGATTTGAGTACAGGAGAAGTTGTGCATGAGCGTTTTTTTAATGATTAATTTGGAAGATAAGTTTCTTTAAATAGGAGAAGCGAGAAAATCGCAAGATTTT
>CAYUNA010000479.1:0-4250 GCA_964445895.1 uncultured Saprospiraceae bacterium
AGGGGCGAGATTGATTGAGTTTTCCGTCGGAAAACTCAATCAATCTCGCCCCTAACTTACCCCTCGAAAAATGGCTTTAGCCATTTTTCGAAAATACAAAAAGACTTTTTACACAGCGTATTAGGGACTTGAAATAAATATCCTTTCAAGAATGTCAATTCATTTATTTCACGTTCCATAATGAATTATAAATGCTAAAATTACTAAAATCGTGCTAAATATATGTGCTCTGATTTTAATTTGAAATAACCAGCAAACCTTTTTTGATGAAACCACCACTTTCTATTGACATTCGGGAAGAAAAGATTGCTACTGCTGTCGCTATTTCGAATCAAATTCCTGAATTCATCAATCCTGCGGGAGTTCCTATTTATGAACAACGTCTATTGAATGTACCGCATTTGATATTGGTTGCTTATTTGAACAATGAGCCAGTGGGTTTTAAAGTTGGTTACCAAAAAGAGGATTATTTTTATTCTTGGATGGGGGGCGTTTTACCTAAATTTAGAGGATTGAAAATTGCCAAGCAACTTGCGGCAACTCAGGAAAAATGGGCAAAAGAACAAGGCTACCAACACCTTGTTTTTAAAACCAGAAATCAACATAAAGCGATGTTGATTTTTGCCTTAAAAAATAATTTTAACATCATTGGCTTCAAAGAAAAAGAATCAATTGAGACAAACAGAATCTTTTTACAGAAGGAATTATGAAAATTGATTTACTTTGCGGCGAGAAAATGGATTTTAACAAGTTTGCATTTAGTTTTTAGGCGATTGTTTTTCAATATCAATCAATCTAAAGACTAAAAGCCAATCTGCTAAAGACCATCTAAATCATTTAAAATATAGAAAATGAATCATTTACGACTTTTTTTACTCTTAATCTTAACCGCGTTCATCTATAGCGCCGAGGCTCAGGACGTTGCCTACGGTTTCAAAGCAGGACTAAATTTTAACCGAATCATTGCTGACTCTGAAACCGATGGTGTGTCTGAATTCGAAACCTTTGATGGAAAAACTGGTTTTCACGTTGGCGCAACTTTTACTTGGAAAGCAACGGACTTGATGGGACTCCGAGGTGAGTTTTTATTTTCTCAAAAAGGGTACAAACGCCGTTATAATGGGCCTTCTTACTATGATGTTATAACGGATAACGGTCCAATTGTTAGTTTAACAAATGGGAGCCGGAATATCTTCATTAGTAATGCTACTTCGTATATTGACATTCCAGTAATGGGTTATATTAAAGTAACAAAATGGTTGGAATTACATGCGGGGGCGAATGTCGGAATCTTGGTTTCTTCGACGGCAGTTGGCGATTTTGTTTATACTGGACAAACGCCAAATGGATCAGAAGTGACGATTGAATATGATTTGAATTATCGTTACGGTGCAGACGATGTAGGCGATGTGGATGTTGCTGCTGAACCCGTCACAATTGCGATTGATAATAATACTTTTACACTACCCAATTCTGCTGGTGCATATTACGAATATACATCAGACGAAGGTCGTTACCATAATTTGATTGATGTTGGATTGCTTGGTGGTGTTTCTTTTTATTTGAATAAAGGTTTGTATGTTGCCGTTCGTGCCAATTATGGTTTAACGGATGTGACTAATAACGACGCCGATTATTCATTTCAATCAAAGGATGCAGATGGAAACTTTATCACAACGGATGAAAAAGATAGAAATTTTTCGATTCAAGCATCGGTTGGGTTTAGTTTTTAAAACATATGAATGCCCCAACGATAGCTTTTAAGAATCTGAGGCTATAAGTTATTCTTCAAACAATCCTTGGGGGCTATGGGTAATTTTGTCAATACAATACATGAAATTTACACTACAAAATAACGACCTCGAATCAAATGCTCGCGCAGGAATTATCGAGACGGCGCATGGTAAAATTCAGACCCCAATCTTTATGCCTGTAGGGACATTAGGAACGGTCAAAGGTGTGCATCAGCGAGAGTTGAAAAACGATGTAAAAGCGCAAATAATTTTGGGTAATACCTATCATTTGTATTTGCGACCAGGTACGGATATTCTACAAAAAGCAGGCGGATTACACAAATTTATTGGGTGGGACAGACCAATTTTGACAGATAGTGGCGGGTATCAAGTTTATTCGTTGGGACATCGTCGAAAGATTAAGGAAGAAGGAGTGACTTTTGCCTCTCATATTGATGGTTCAAAACTATTCTTTTCGCCCGAACGCGCAATGGATATTCAGCGTGAAATTGGCGCAGATATCATCATGGCATTTGATGAATGTACGCCCTATCCTTGCGAATATAAATATGCGAAAAATTCGATGGAACTCACACACCGTTGGCTGAAACGATGTTGCGACCATTTTGATAATACAGACCCGCTGTACGGCTACGACCAGACGTTATTTCCAATTGTTCAGGGAAGTACTTACAAAGATTTGCGGAAGCAATCGGCAGAAACCATCGCATCATTGGAGCGTGAAGGCAATGCGATTGGTGGACTTTCTACTGGCGAACCTGCGCCAAGTATGTACGAAATGACGGACTTAGTTTGTTCAATTTTACCAAAAGATAAGCCACGCTATTTGATGGGTGTAGGGACTCCAGTGAATTTATTAGAGTGCATTGCTTTGGGTATTGATATGTTCGATTGTGTGCTGCCAACGCGTAATGCGCGACATGGATTGATTTATACTGCTAATGGTTTTATGAATATGAAAAATGCGAAATGGAAGGAAGATTTTTCAGCAATAGATGAAAATAGCACCGCAGAAACGAGCCGTAATTTTTCAAAATCTTACTTAAGGCATTTAATGCACACCGGTGAATTGTTAGGCGCGCAAATTACGTCTATTCATAACTTGAGTTTCTATCTTTGGCTTGTTGGTGAAGCCCGAAAACATATCATTGAAGGTGACTTTTTAAGTTGGAAAAATTCTATGGTGAAGGTCTTGGGGCAACGATTGTAGTCTGTAGAAAAGTTAATATTTAGAAAAGTATTTAAAAAAAAAATAAAAGCTTCGTTCCTTAAAACATACCGCCTGTGCGCCGTGAGCCACGAGCAGTGAGCCGTCAAATAAATGCTAAAAAAACTCGACATATACATTATTAAAAAGTACCTGACAACCTTCTTGTTTACGGTATTTATTTTTTCACTTATTGCGGTAGTGATTGATTTTAGTGAAAAAGTCGAGGAGTTTATTGATGAAAGTTTAGGTCCTTACCAGGTTATCACTGAATATTATGTCCACTTCGTTTTATTCATCAATGCACGAATTTTGCCATTGTATGTATTGCTAGCCGTTATTTTTTTTACGTCAAGAATGGCATCCAATACAGAAATTATTTCAATGCTGAGTGCAGGCATTAGCTTCCGGCGAATTATGGTGCCTTACCTGACTGCGGCGAGTATTGTGATGGTACTGCATTTATTTGCCAATCATTGGTTAGTTCCGATGGCAAATAAGCAACGATTGGAGTTTGAACATGCCTATGTTTGGAAAGAATCGGACAAGGGGAATACTCGTAATGTCCATATGTTTGTTACACCCGACACCAAGATTTTTGTGCGGGATTACCACAAGAGAGATAGCATGGCGCGCAAATTTCGGCTTGAACATTTTGACGGTATTCATATGGATTTTATGGTGAAAGCTGAAAAATTAACCTGGAAAGGCGCACCTGATAAATGGCAGTTAGAAGATTATGAAATCCGGACATTTGATGGTATCAATGAAACGATTCGAGTGGGCTTGAAAGAAAAATTAGATACGACGATTGCACTACACCCTACGGATTTTGTGCGCTATGAAGACACAAAAGACCAGATTCCTTCTAATGAATTAAGTGCATTCATTGCTGAAGAAAAAAGGCGTGGCATCGGTAATACAAAAGCATACGAAGTTGAATTTCATCGACGAACCGCAGATGCGATTGCGGTTTTAATTGTTACGTTAATTGGGATGACACTGGCGGCGCGAAAGGTGCGTGGTGGAATGGGGCTACACTTGGCGACGGGTGTTTCTCTGGGAGCAATTTTTATTTTCTTATCTCAATTTTCTATGACTTTTGCTCAAAAAGAGTCATTGTCTGCATTCTGGGGAGTATGGATTCCGAATATTGTTTTTGGAGTAATTGCAGCAGTCTTGATATCTAAGGCGCAGAAGTGATTTTATATTACGCATTTTGAACATTTTTCAACGAAAATCTTTAGTACATTGTCTAATATTTTAAATGCCAAGAGGGATTCCTAAGT
>CAYUNA010000480.1:0-4242 GCA_964445895.1 uncultured Saprospiraceae bacterium
AATTTTCGACCTCCTGATAATTTAAAGAAACTTCTGCTCTGTCTGAAATTTTAACCTTACCGCACCAGCGTCACATCTCCCTGAAACCACTTCACCTGCCCATCCTTGAATCGTATCTGCGCTTTCCAAACAAACACATTTGGGTTTAGCGTTTTACCATTCAGTGTCCCGTCCCAGCCTTGGCTAACATCATTGGGTGCAAAGTTGTTTTTTTCAAAAATCAGATTACCCCAGCGACTAAAAACGTGCATTTTTAAGACCTCTTCCACACCAATCCCAGCAAAAATGGTAAAGGAATCGTTGGTGCCGTCCAAATTTGGAGAGAAGACATTAGGTGCAAAAACCTCGCGTGGCTTTTCTACAAAAATTAATAATGAGTCTTGTTTGAAACAGCCACTTGTGGTATCGGTTACTAAGAAATTCATCTGCCCGGATTCTAATGGATAAAAATACGGATTCGGACAGGTTGGGCAATTTAAAGAATCGGCAGGAGTCCATTGTATGGCTTGCCCATAATAGGGAATGATTTGACCATCTAAATCGACGCGTTCCCCCAATTTTACAAAAACATCATCACCTGCGTAAATGATGAAATCCTCGGGTTCATCTATCACCGCCGTCTTTTCAATTAAACAACCATTGGCATCTTGCGCAATCACGGTATAAGTGCCACCCGACAAAAATCCTGCACCATTAACAGGGCTAAAAGCAGAACTATCAATCGAATAAATATAGGGAGGAATACCGCCGACAGTTGTTGTGATTTCAATTGCTCCGTTGCCATCATTTGGACATTCGACATCCTGTAATGTTAGCGTCATATCCAGGGGCGGTGGGGCGCCAATTACGCTTTCGTCGATGCCTGTACAGCCATTTGCATCAGTGACGGTGACGGCATAAGTAGCAGGGCAGAGGTCGGATACTATTTCGGTATTGTCGCCTGTTTGCCACTCAATTTCATAACCAAATCCAGTACCTCCTGACGGTGCAACTACGACTTCTCCATTGCAATCATTGGCGCATAGAATGTCTAAGCCTTCTGCATTTGGAAACAGTTCTGGGAGATAAGTTATTTCGATAGAATCCCTGTTTTTACAACCATTATTATCCAATTCTAACCAAATAATGCCTGGCGCATTAATGTCATAATTTTGATTAGAAGAGCCATCTGACCATTCGTAAGTAACATCGGGTGTATTGATAGAAATGGAAGTCGTTTGACCATTACAGAGAGTCGTGTCTGGTCCTAAATCTACGGGGACAGTTTCACCAAAGTTTAGGTCTATTTCGTCATACGTTACGCACCCAGCGGTATCCGTTACCTCGACAGTATAAACGCCCGAAGCGGTTGCTTCGAAGGTTGAATTATTAGTTCCATCTTGCCAATTGTAGCTGACCGCAATAGGGTCAGTTGCTTCTAAAATAATAGACGGCAAGTCACAAACGGAGGTATCAGGACCTAATTCAACTTCAATCGTTGAAAGAGAAGTTACGAGAAAGGAATCCCGTTTGGCACAGCCTTCAATCATCACATCGACCCAATAAGTGCCTTGTTGATTGACGAGTAGGGTAGCGGAAGTTGACCCTTCATTCCAAAGATAAGTAGCATTGGAAGTAGTGGCATCAAGGAAAAGGTCTTCGCCATCGCAAATTTGAAATTCTTGTAGGGAACTTTCTCCATCTAACACATCAATTTGAACAAAAATAGTATCGGTAAAATTACAGGTATTTGGATTTTTGACGACCAGTGGAATTTCGTAATTTCCTGCCTCCTGAAAGGTGTAATTGGCTTCAATTGTTGTAATTACTGACCCATCTGGAAAATACCATTCCCATTCGGTAGC
Source organism: uncultured Saprospiraceae bacterium (assembly GCA_964445895.1). Taxonomy (GTDB): domain Bacteria; phylum Bacteroidota; class Bacteroidia; order Chitinophagales; family Saprospiraceae; genus CAYUNA01. Next base: position 1,845 of record CAYUNA010000480.1, read on the forward strand.
ATTTAGACCTGTATAAGTTAAATCTACTTCAAAAGGTGCACAACCTGACGTTCCTGGAACGACGGTTCCATTGGCAGTAACGGTTTCTATTTCAAAATCTATTTTAAAAACACCAACATCACAAAAGGCACTTTGCGTAGTAGCCCAAGCACCTGGCAACGTATTCATAATCGACCCCGTACAAGAACAAACGCCTTGATAAACGACACCTCCTTTGTCAAATCGACTCGTACCACCATCCACATGGTCTGCTTCTCCATAGTAAGTTCCAAATAATAAATCTGTCGCATCGGGTTCTAAAACACCAAGATAAAAAACGCCACCGTCGGTCGAAATTGCATCGTTCGTAGTTGGTAAATTGGCTGCTGAATAATAACCTGAAAAATAGATGCCATTGCACTTGTCCACCATAAAGGCTACGGGGACAAAATCATATCCATTTCCGCTAACACCACTACCAATAACGGTTGAATATACTTTTTCTGAAAGTTCTCCATTAAAAGAAGCAAGAAATTGAGCACTGCCCGGATTGAAAAAATAAGTGTTGGGGGTAATCGGAATAGTTCCTGTCGTTTGACCATAAATATGAACCTGATTCACTTCATCCACATCCATAAAGTAAGAATGTTCGTCACCATTGCTTGTCCCAAAAAAAGTACTGCTCAAAAGGCTACTGCCGTCTGCTGAAATTTTGGAAATGTAGGCATTTTCATTTCCGCCAGGCCATTCGCCCATGAAGGCATTGCCTGTTGTCGGAAAATTTTGTGCACCAGCTGTTCCCGTTACATAAACATTTTGCTCATCGTCTAGTCGAATGCCATTGCCAATATCTGCATCATCACCGCCCAAATAAGTTCCCCAAAATAAAACAGAGAGGTCACTATTTGATTTAAAGACGACAGCATCCTGCGCGATGCCATCAATGATTTGGTCATTATAAGTTTGGTCAAACGCATTTCCTGTTACGGGAAAATCGGAAGAACTTGTCGAACTAACTATATACACATTTGTCTGTCCATCCAAAATAATTTCCCCCCTAAAACTATCCCCATAATTGGAATTTTCAAGAGAATTATTCACTCCATCACTATCCGTTCCTCCAAAATAACTCGACCCGACCAGTTCCGTTCCGTCCGTCGATAAAATAGACACCACGATATCGTTGTCACCACCGTGTGTGCCCTGATATGCATTATCCGTGACCGGATAGTCGTCTGAACTTGATGACCCATAAACATATAATCGTTGATTGAAATCGGTGATGATACTATGAGGTAAGTCGCTATTTTGACCACCCAAATAGCTGGCGTAAATCAAATCTGTGCCATCAGGATTGTACTTACTGACTGCAATATCTGTCCCACCGCCGCCGTAAGTTTGCTGAAATGCGCCCACGGTAGTCGGATAGCCATCACCGAAGGAACGCCCGCCGCTATATACATTCCCTTCGTTGTCAAAAGTGGCAGAATGCCCGAAATTGGCTGATCCGTTTGTCCCACTCAGGGTAGCTGCCTGCACCGTTGGGTCAATGATTAATTCTTGCGTTTTATCATAGCCGTTGGGGAAGTGAAAAGAGAGAATATTGTCTTGCAAAATATATTCACAATCAACAAATTTGCGCTCATTGCCAAACTCTTGGAAAGCAATAGGCGCGAGTTCTTGCATGACATCAATGGACGTGTGGATGTGTAGGTTTCCGTCTATTAATTCTAATTTATCTGCGCCTGTATATTCAAGTTGAATCACCGAAGCATCGGCATTAGGTGCTACGATAAGGTCATATTTTAACTGTCCTTTTTGGCTATAAGTTTCTAAAGAAATGCCGTCATAAAGTTCTTTTTGCTCTACTTTTCCAAATAATGAGACGCGACTCGACCAGCGATTTTTATCATTTCCTAAAAAATAGTTGTGATAGCCTGACTTCTTTCCCAATCCCGTCAACGGCGTTTCATTTGCATTTAAAAATCTCACCCGATAAGCGTGGTGACGCATGGAGACTCCGTCTTTTGAATCTTCCCAATTTTTATGTAAATCATGTATTTTTTGCAAATCCTCTGGATGGGTTAACAAATAAGTAAATCCATTTTTTTCTAAAAACAAGCTATTGCTGCCGAGGAAGTACGTTTTAAACAGGACGTTTTCATGCCATTGCTTTTTGTTTTGAATGAATAACAAAGGCTTAATCGTCTCGTGTTTTTGGGTATTGGCAACTAGTGCCATCGCATTGCTTTGTGCAATGGTTTTGAAGGTAAAAAGGGTGAGTAAACAAGTGATTAAAATCAGGATGTGGGGGGTATTGACTTTTAGCATAATCGTGAAATTTGGTGGTTTGTACAGTAGAGTTTTAATCAAGGATAGTAGGCGCATTCTTTAATCTGACAAAATAGCACAAATTTAA
>CAYUNA010000481.1:0-4241 GCA_964445895.1 uncultured Saprospiraceae bacterium
ATGAGAGCAAAATATCCTCTCAAGAATGTTAAGTTATTTACTTCGCGTTCCTTATACAAAACTCCGTTTAAAAAAACATTTCGGAGGTGTACTCGTACTTATCTTTTAATCACTTTATTAATGGCATAGCTAGTATCACTTACTAATAAAATGCTATAATTTCCAGTAGGATAAGTCGTTAAATCAAGCGTTAATTGCTCACCATTAACGATTTGACTATCCAAAATTTTACCCGTAAAATCTGCGATTTGTACTTCTACACGAGTATTCAACATTTCTTGAGGTAACGTTATCCATACCACATCAGCCGTTGGGTTAGGAGACAGTTTCAAATTAACCTTCTCTAACGCTGTTACATTGACAAAACTTGGTGGCAACATCACTGCATCCAAAACATGTACAACACCATTTGGGGTAACAATATCGGCAATAATTACCTCCGAATCGTTGATGAAAACTCCGTCCGTATTGATGTTGACGGTTACGTCTTCACCTTGTAAAGTAGTTGCGGTCTGACCGTCACTCAAGTCACCAGAAAGTACTTGGCCACTTAATGCATGGTATAATAAAATCTGTGCTAAATCACCAGTTGGGTCAGCTAATAACGTATTTAAAACATCCGGGTCAATTTCTGCAAATGCATCATCTGTTGGTGCAAATAGCGTAAAAGGACCAGCTGCGTTCAAATCATCGTCTAATTCTGCGGCAACGACTACTCCTGCTAAAGTGTTATGCACATCACTACTGACAACTACGTCAACTACGGTTAAAGGAAAAGTCGGTGGTAACATTACAGCATCTAGCACGTGTACAACGCCATTTGGAGTAACAATATCCGTAATAGTCACTTGTGCATTATTGATAAAAACACCGTTTGCATTGATAACCACCGCCACATCTTCACCTTGCAAAGTCGTCGCTGTCTGACCATCTGATAAATCACCTGCCAATACCTGTGCGCCAATCACGTGATAAGTTAAAATTTCTGCTAATTGCCCAGTAGGATTCGCCAGAAGCCCAGTTACAAATGCAGGAGGCAAAGCTGCAAACGCATCGTCTGTTGGAGCAAAAACAGTAAAAGAACCAGCTGCGCTCAAATCATCGGCTAATTCTGCGGCAACGACTGCTGCTTCCAAAGTATTATGTACATCACTATTAACAACCACATCGACTACAGTTGTCGGAAAAGTCGGTGGTAACATTACGGCATCTAACACGTGTACAACGCCGTTGTCTGCTGGAATATCTGTAACCGTTACTTGAGCATTGTTGATAAAGACGCCATCTGCATTAATGGTTACGGTCACATCTTCACCTTGCAAAGTTGCCGCTGTCTGACCATCACTCAAATCACCAGCGAGCACTTCTGCACCGATAACATGATAGGTTAAAATTTCTGCTAATTGTCCCGTAGGATTCGCTAAAAGCCCAGTTACAAATGCAGAAGGCAAAGCCGCAAACGCAGCATCTGTCGGAGCAAAAACAGTAAAAGAACCTGCTGCACTCAAGTCATCATCCAATTCTGCGGCAATGACTGCTGCTTCTAAAGTGGTGTGGTCGGGACTGTTAACGATAATGTCAACTACGGTTTGTGCGTTCGCAAAATTGCATAGCAAAGCCACTGCGAGGATAGTAAATAATCTACACATAATAATTTTTATTTTTTGTTAAGAAATTAATTTATAGAGACAGCTTGAGTCAGCTTACTCAATTGTCTGATTGTTTTACAAAATGTTTAAATACTGTGTTCTACGGCATTTAATACACTGTGTAAAAAGTTATTTTGTATTTTCGAAAAATGACTAAAGCCATTTTTCGAGGGTAGGTTTGGGGCGAGATTGATTGAGTTTTCCGTCGGAAAACTCAATCAATCTTGCCCCTAAAACCCCAAAAGCGAGGCGGCTTTAGCCGCCGAGCAAAACGTAAAGAAAGTTTTTACACACTGTATTTAAGTAACTGAGAAAAAAAACACTGTCCACTTAGCGGACTTATTATTTCATCGTTACTAAATAATAATCCTATTTTAAAGTTTGAAAAAAAAGTCGCGTAACTTCTTTTAAACCAATAGCTTTTAGCGATAAATGATGACATTTGTTGCCCGGTTTATCTATATTGAATCCCAGAGTTGCTATTGAAAATAACGCGGTTTTACTTGAAATTAAGCGTTTGAATGACACCAATAGACAATTGATGTCGATTAATTTTGGTCGCGTAATCACCCTGTTGAAACACTGGGTTCAAACCTTTTGACCAGTTGTATTGAAAATTGACTTTTAAATTGTTGTTGATAAAATAATCCAAACCTGTTCCCAATCGCACATCATAATGCCACTGTTCAATCGTCGGACTGTTAAAAATAGCTGGACTATCTACAGAGTATTGAATAAAGTCGTGGTGCGTGTCCACATTATCCAAACTATTTTGGATGCTTGACAAATAATTGATACCCATACCAACGGATGCATTCCATTGAATTCGTTGCTTTTTACCCATTGGATAAACTCGCAGACCAAACGGCATACTCCAGTTTTGAATTTGATGCTTTGATTGAAAGTCAACCGTCAAATCGGTCATCTCTTCTCCAAAGTTTTCATCGCGGTCAAGCCGAAAAGTCGCTTCAGATAATCCGTAAGGCGTTGCTAAATTTTGTGTGTACTCATTAGTGTTTGTGCCCTGTTCGCTTGCTGTACTGTAGTTTAATTCAGAGTTGTGACCAGAAGTCACGCTAACTGATTCGTATTGAATGCCTACATATGGCGTCAAGTAATCATTGATGTCAATTGTTGCCAAAAGGCTGGTTTGCCACCCCCAATCATCACCATAGTTAAAATCAAATGGTGATAAATCGGAAGCATATTGGTCACTAATTTTATGTTGCCAATAAACGGCACCAGCATTGACAGAGAGAGCGATTTTTGATTTTTCATGATCATCCTCATCGGAGGGTAAGCAATTAATTGTTGAATTCAGCGTGTTTTTTTGTGCCAGATTGTTCAAATCCAAAAAAGGCACTTTACTTAAATCATTAATGTTTCGTTGTTTCTTTATTTCAATAATTTTGTCAGTAATTTTTTCATTAGCAGCCGTACTGGAAATGTTTGATAACTGACGATTTCGTTCGATTCGAGTATATTTTTGAGCAGTAGAAATCGTCTTTTTGCTTTTTTCGTTACTCGCAACGTTTGCTTTTGCTGCAATTTCTAAACTCGCAGTTGCTTGATTTTTAATATTCGTGAAATTGTTATCGTTGCTTTCTGCCTTATCCTTATTTAAAGTTATACCCATTAAATTTGTTCTCTCATTCAAGTCTGTCGCCTCAATAATTGGCTGGTTTTTAACATTTTTCACATCAGCACCTTCAGATGCAAAAATTTGCTTAGCCGCAACCCAACCCAATAAGGTCAGCATCAACAGTCCAATTGCCCACCATAGCCAGATGTATCTACGGCGCTTGTCTTTTTGAGGAATATGCGGAGCGATGCCCTCCCATACGAGGTCGTCATCTGGCGTATTCCAGTCCCCGATAGGCGCGTCGCCCTCGTTAAAACGATTTTTCCATATGTCATCAAATCTATCCATGAACTTGTCGGTAAACCTGTTGGTTACTCAAAATTTTTTTTTGTAAAAGATTCTTAGCTTTTCGTAATTGCGACTTGGAAGTGTTAATAGAAATGCCCAATTCAGCAGCGATTTCTTTATGCGAAAATCCATCAATTACGTACATGTTAAAGACTGTTTTGTAACCTTGCGGCAATTCTTGAATCATCATCAACATATCCTTCAAAGACAATTGAGAGAGCACATCTACTGTATCTGATTCAATAAGTTCCGCTGCCGCAATTCCAACAGAGTATAACGACTGCTTTCTCAAATCCATCAAACAAATATTAACAGTAATCCGCTTCGCCCAAGCCTCAAAAACACCTTTGGTCTTATCAAACTGGTGCAAGTTTTTGAACACATTGATAAACGCATCTTGCAAATAATCTTGCGCCGTACCTTTATCTTTTGCGTATCGAAGACAGACCATAAACAATTCCCGCTTGTACCTGTGATACAGTTGCTGGAAAGCTTGCTGATTTCCTTTCAGCGCGCTTTTTATGAGTTGTATATCTTCTGTTCGCTTGTTCAAATTATTAGGTCTTTACTTCTGATATGCAGGAATGATAGATTTGGTTGCCTGTGTCACAAAATAAATATGATTTTTTTTTAAAAGTTTTCAAAAATCCTTTAAAAATGGG